>CAYMTN010000057.1:0-25327 GCA_964393335.1 uncultured Anaerolineaceae bacterium | reverse complement strand
TGAGATACGTCCTGGTTATGAGGTCAAAAACTAACCTTCCGGCGTGACAAAGCTCCTATCTGCTCGCGGTCATTTTCGACGGGCCTGACCAAAAACAAGGGGGCTGTCGCGAGTCACCCGGCTGGTATCTGGACGATTCATTATTTTTAGCCCACATCCGCACCAAAATCACGCAAAATTTGAATTAATCTGATTTCGGCTCGAATCGGTGCGGAATGTAGGGAAAAGAGACTGAGCAAGACATAATCGAGTATACTGAAAGCAGAGGTCCAGCAGAGTAAGCATATTGGAGGGAGGTCACAATGAAAGTATTTGAAGCGCAGATCGAAATCGATGCCCCGATTGATGTGGTCTGGCAGCATCTCACTGATTTCGCCAGCTACCCAGAATGGAACCCCTATATCTTGTCGGCAGAGGGAGAACTGAAGCAAGATAGCCTCGTCAGGTTCAAAGTTGCGGGCATACCGGGTACACTATCTGCACCGATTGTCAGTCTCGTGGAGAACAAGGAATTGATCTGGGAAGCGCGCTCACCCATGCCCGGTCTTAAGCCACGATACATTCGTCGTCTCGAAGAAATCGATGCCAATCGTACACGCTTCATTAACCGCGAGGAGTTCACTGGTTGGGCAGTACCGCTCATAAGCCCGATGATGAACCTCATGAGCAAACCGTTGTTCCCAAAAACGTGTGCAGCCCTGAAACAGCGTGTCGAAGCGGCAATGGCCCAGTCCACATGATGGGGTCACAGATATGACCACCGTTTTTCCCCAGGACAACTAAAGTGGGATTTGGTGGGCCACTTCTTCCCGACAAGTAGGCACATTTCAGCGAAGCTCCACTAAGAAGCCCATATTCCGCACCGAAATTACACAAAATCGGAATAAATATCATTTCGGATCGAACAGGTGCGGAATATGGGTTTAGCGTTATTCAAAACGGTTTTATAATCTATGCTTATCGTCGCACAATTCCCGGTAATTTGTTATGTTCTACAGGATGGCAAACTATATAGAATATGTCGTGGTTATATCAATGGAAATTGTAACAGTGTGCAGAATGTTGGGGTGTCGTTGTCTAGCGTAATTTCTTATCCACCGATTGTCAGGAGAACTGAGCCATGATCGCGGAAATCGGCATCATAACCACTGGCTTAGCGTTTTTTGCGGCAGCGTATGCATTGATCGCGGCGCTGGCGGGCGCACAGCTTCGCCGGGACGCGCTGGTCGTCAGCGCGCGTAACGCGGCGCTGATGACGTTCCCATTGCTGACGGTATCCAACCTGTTGATCATCTACGCGATGATGAACCACGAGTTTAACATCGCCTATGTATGGCAGACGTCCAGCCTCGACACGCCCGATTTTTACCTGATCACGGGGCTGTGGGGCAGCCAGGCCGGGTCGTTGTTGTTCTGGTCGTGGCTGATGAGCGGGTTCACCTTTGCCGCGCTGCTGCTCAACTGGCGCAGCGAGCGCCGCTTGATGCCCTACGTGATCGTCGTGACGATGGCGACGTTGGGCTTTTTCTTGATCTTGAACAACTTCATTGAGAATCCGTTCAAACGTTACTGGGAGACTCCGGCGGGGGCCATCGTCCCGGCGGTATTCGCCCCGATGAGCGGCGCGAGACTCTTTCATCCGGTCGATGGGCAGGGTCTGAACCCGCTGCTGAGGCACCTCGGCATGGTGATTCACCCGCCGATGTTGTACCTGGGTTTTGTCGGGTTCACGATCCCGTTTGCGTTTGCGTTTGCGGCGCTGGCGACCGGCCAACTGGGGACTGGGTGGCTGCGTGCCACGCGGCGCTGGGCGCTGGTCGCGTGGTTATTCCTCAGCCTGGGGCTGCTGTTAGGCGGGCGCTGGGCTTATGACGTGCTCGGTTGGGGCGGTTATTGGGGGTGGGACCCGGTCGAAAACGCCGCGCTGCTGCCCTGGCTGACCGGCACGGCGTTTTTGCACAGCGCGGTCGTGCAGGAAAAACGCGGTATGCTCAAGTTCTGGAACATGCTGCTGATCATCCTGACCTTCCTGCTGGTGGTGCTCGGCACGTTTGCCACGCGCAGCGGCGTAGTGAGCAGCGTCCATGCGTTTGCCGAATCGGAAGTGGGCCGCCCGATGTTCGCCTTTTTGGGGACGGCGCTGCTGGTCAGCATCGTGCTGCTGGCCTGGCGGCAGGAACGCGGCGACCTGCGCGGCGCGGACGATCTCGACTCGTTTTTCAGCCGCGAGAGCTTTTTCTTGCTGAACAACTGGCTGTTCCTGGGCCTGACGATCGTTGTGCTGTGGGGATCGTGGGCCGAAGCGGTCACGACGATTCTGGTTGACCTGGGCCTGCGTGACACCGTGATCAACCTGGGGCCGGACTATTACCCGCCCGTGACGCGCTGGTTCCTGGTCGGCATTTTTATCCTGATGGGCGTGGCACCCCTGGCCGCGTGGCGGCGTTCGACGGCCCGCCGTTTGGGCCGCGCCATCGCGATCCCGGTCGGGCTGGCAGTGACGCTCATCGTGGCGTTGTTTGCGACGGGCACGCGTGACGGCTGGGCGCTGGCCGGGTACGGGCTGGTCACGTTTGCCGGGATGGCCACCCTGACGGAGATCGGGAAGGGCGTCGCAGCGCGTCACCGCCGGGGCGAAAACTACTGGACCGCGTTTTCCCGGCTGATCAACCGGGACCGCCGCCGCTACGGCGGGTACTTCATCCACCTGGGCATGGTGGTGTTGGGCATCGGCGTGATCGGCAGCACGGCCTTTCAACAAACGACCATGCAAACGCTCGACGTGGGCGACCGGCTGACGCTGGGCGGGTACACGCTGCAATATAACGGCCTGTACGAAGCCCAGTCTGAAGATGGCCGCACGATGGTCATCGCCAAAGCGACGGTGTACAAAAACGGCAAAATCGTCGATCATATCCGTCCCCGGCGCGATATTTTCTACAAGATGGACCCGCAGACCGGGCAGATGAACCCGACGACGAACATGAGCATCCCCGGCATGTACAATACGCTGGAAGGTGATTTTTACGCGATTATCACGCACTGGGAAGGCAACCGCGTGACGTTCCGCGCTTACCTGAATCCGCTGATCGGGTTTGTGTGGTTGGGCGGCATCGTGCTGATGTTGGGGACGTTGGTCGCGCTGTGGCCATCTGGCGAGCCGGAACCGGCGTCGCAAAAAGTAGTAGTGCCGCCGGGCGTGCGTGGCGCACAGGCGGGAGGTGACTAGCATGAAGGTGACTGTTCGGTGGGGCAAACGTGCCCTGGGTGTGTTGGTCTTTGTCGCGCTGGTGGCCGGGGCCGGATGGCTGTCCGGCGCTGATGCGCGGCCCGCGCTGGCGCAGGATGGCGGTGAATTTCCGCTGCCGCCCGGCGTGACATGGGACCAGGTGAACAACGTCGCCCGCAGCATGTACTGTGACGTGTGCGAAGGCATCCCGCTGGATACGTGCGAAAGTGTCGCGTGCCGCCAGTGGCGCGAGGAAATCGCGCGGCAGTTATCCGAGGGGCGCACCAAAGACGAGATCATCGACTATTTTGTGCAGCGCTACGGCGGCGACGTGGCGGCTATCCCGCGCAACAGCACGGATCGCACGCTGGCGTTTGCCGTTCCGCTGGTGATCGTGTTGATCGTGGGTGTGCTGGGGCTGGTCCAGGTCCGGCGGCTGCGCCAGCGCGGCCAGCAGACCGGGCAGGTCGCGCGACGGTCCACCGCGCGGCTGCAAACGCGGCCCGTACCGGATGACGTCGATCCGCAGATGTTGGAACGGCTTGAACGCGAGTTAGAAGGGCTAGAACTGTAAAGGTTGCAGGCATGACCGAACACATAACCGGCAATGACCCGGTCGATCAGAACGATCTGCCGGAATGGCTGCGCGAGATGACCGACGATGAGCCGCGCGCCCGTACGACCGCCGTCGAGCAGAAACTGTCCCCGCTCTCGATCATGCTCATCCTGGTGGCGGTGGGTATTTTGGTGCTGATCGGCTACGCGTTTTACGAGCGCAACAAAGAAACACCCACCAAAGGCCCCGCCCCGGCGTTTGCCGTCACGGTGTGGAACTGGGACGAGATCGCGCTGGCGGGCCAGCGCCTCAGCCTGGACTCGCTCAAAGGCAAAACCATCGTCCTGAATTTTTGGGCGAGCTGGTGCACCTCCTGCCAGCAGGAAGCGCCGATTTTTGAGCGGGCCTGGAATGACTACAAAGAGCAGGGTGTGGTCTTTATCGGCGTGAACACCGAAGACACGGACAGCGCCGCGCGGGCCTACATCCGCGAATATGGCCTGACCTACCCGCACGCACCCGACGCGGGCGGCAGGGCCGAAAAAGCCTACCGCATCACTGGCATCCCGGAGACGTTTATCATCAATGGGGATGGGCAGATCATGCACCACTTTATTTCCTCGCCGAACGAGCGCGATCTGCGCAACGAGATTGACCGCGCGTTAAGCAGTTGATAAGTGAGCAGTGCCGGGGCGGCGCGTTGGATTGAGCGCCGCCCCGCTCAGGGCAAATGTGCCCGTAACTGAAGTGAAGGGGCTATGTCACTGGAAGCAACCATTATCGCGATTGTGCTGGCTGGCACAGTGGTTTTGTTTGTCTTGTTCCCACTCGTCGAGAGCCGCACCGAACCCGATACACCACCCACCGCGCGGCGCGGGAGCGCGCGCCAGCGCCAGGCGCTTGAAACGCTGTGGGCCGAAAAACTGCGCGTCATGCGCGAGGTCCGCGACCTGGATTTCGATTACGACCTGGACAAACTCACCGACGCGACGTATGAAAGCCAGCGCGTGTACCTGCTCCGGCTGGCGGCAGCGATCACGTACCGTATTGACGAGCTAGAAGCCGAGATCGACGCGCAGCAGGCCCGTATCGAACAGGCCATAGCGGCGCTGCGCCAGGCTCACTAGTCTATGAGGGGCGGTTGGCCGGAAAACCCGTAAACAGGTGACTGTGGCCTGCTGGTCGTGCGCCTCCGGCGCATGGCGGAACGTGGGCCACAATCCAACCAATTACCCCACACCGATCACGCGTAACGTTAAACCTACTCAGGAACCGTAACAAGCCTATGTCTAAGCGCGTTTTGTATCGTATGTCGATTGTTTTGGTCCCGCTGACGCTGATCGCCAGTGCCTGCGGGCTGAATATGTCCGGCGAGCCGAAGATCGCCAACGAAATGGAGATACCGGCGCTGCCGACCGCGACCGTTACCGAGCCGCCCGCACCGACCGCGACCCGATCGGAATCGGACCTGGCGACTCAGCAGGCCGCCCCGCCAACGGAAACCCCCGTTCCCGGCGAGTCCGGCGGGATCGATTTGACCTCGGCGGATTTTGACCGGGGCTTCCAGTTGTACATCGGCGAATGCGCGACCTGTCACGGGGCGCAGGCGGGCGTCGGCCCGTCGCTGGCCGACGTGCGCGACCTGGCCGCCGAGCGCGTGCCGGGTATGTCGGCGGAGGAGTACCTCTACCAGTCGATTGTCGATCCCGGCGCGTTTGTCGTCGATGGGTACCAGGACATCATGCCGGTCAAGTACGCCACCACGTTGGATCAGCAGCAGATCGCCGATCTGATCACGTTCATGCTGGAGTTCACGCCGGAAAAAATGATGGCGGCGGCCAATGGCGAATCGGTTGACGGCGGCACTACGGCTGACAGCGCCAGCACGGTGAATACGCCGGTGCCGGGTGACATCACCGGCGGTGATGTGCCCGGCGCAGACGTGATCGAACAGGCCGATACGCTGACGGTACGCGGGCGGCTGGTGCAGGGCACCGCCAACGGCGAGACGATCCCCGCCGGTCTGCCGATGCAGCTCTACGCGCTGGACGTGCACGGCAATTTAGTCGGCACCTACGACACGTCCTCGACCGAAAACGGTACGTACGCGTTCGAAAACGTGGCGCGCGCGGCGGGCAACGTGTACCTGGTGCAGGTGCGCTACGACGACGTGGCACAGGGCGCGCAGATCGCCGCCATTCAGGGCGACGAAGACGACATCACCAAAGACGTGACGGTTTACGAGCGCACGACCGATCCGTCGTCGATTGCCGTGACCTGGGCGCAGATGTTGATCAACTACGCACCGATTGAGCAGTTCGGGCTGGAAGTCTGGCTGCGCGTCGATCTGGCGAATACCGGCGACCGCATCGTGACGACGGCTGAAACTGCCGGGGCGAACGACTGGCTCGTCTCGGTGAATATCGAGCTGCCGGTAGCCTCGTTCGGCATCCAGCCGATGCAGGCCGAAGGCAGCCAGCGTTACGACGTCGAAGTCGTGGACGGCGTGCCGGTCGTCAAGGATACGTGGCCGCTGCGACCGGGACAGGTGCACACCATCACGATTGCGTACTATTTGCCCTACGAAACCGGGGCGGTGATCGATCAGGCGTTTGATTACCCGGTCGTCGATGCGTCGGTGCTGCTGCCGAACGACACGGTCACGCTCACCAGCGACGAGTTCGATCCCGAAGGTCAGTGGCGCTACCGGGTCGATCATGGCGGCGTGCGCGTGACCGAACTCGATCCCAGCGAAAAGATCAACCCGGACACGGATTTCACGCTGGTCAAGGCGCACGACCTGATCAAGCCCCTGGCGGCAGGCGAGCGCATGGTCTTCGAGCTGGCCGGACGCCCGACGCGTACGGTTGACCTGATGACGGCCTCGGCCCAGTCCGGCGATTCGAACTCGAACACGCTGCCGATCGTGTTGGCGGCAGGCGGCGTGCTGGTCATTGCGCTGGCGGTCGGGTTGTGGTGGCGGCAGCGCGGTACGGTCCCGCCCCCGGACTCGATCCGCCAGCCGGTTGACGATGGCTGGCGGCCCCCGGCGGCGTCGGCAGGCAAAACAACGCTGCTGCGCGCGGTGGCCGAACTGGACGACGCCTACGAAGCAGGCGAGCTGGACGACGACACGTACCAGGACCGGCGCGAGCTGCTGCTGGACCGCCTGATCCCGTTGATGGACGACGAGGACTCGCCGGAAGCCGACGCCCCATCAAATGATGGGGGCCCATCGAATGATCGGGACGAATAAGGCGCGTTATGATCGAAGTCCGTAAGCTGACCAAAACCTTCGGTCTGAACCCGGTGCTGCGCGGCGTGGATTTTGACGTGCCGCGCGGCCAGTTCGTCACGCTGCTGGGGCCGAACGGCTCCGGCAAAACCACGCTGCTGCGCATCCTGGGGGCGCTCTCGCGCCCGACGGGCGGCACGGTGCGCATCGGCGGCTGGGAACTGCCCGCCGAGGCTGATTTCGTGCGCGCGCAGTTGGGCGTGGTGAGCCACCTCCCCCTGCTCTACGATACGCTGACCGCCGAGGAAAACCTGCTGTTTTTCGCGCGGCTGTACAACCTGCCGCGCGATACGCGGCATGCACGCGTCGAATCGGTGCTGCGGCGGGTCGGGTTGTGGCGGCGCGCGCGGGACGTCGTGCAGACCTACAGCCGGGGCATGCAGCAGCGGCTGGCGATTGCCCGCGCCATTTTGCACGATCCCGCCGTGCTGCTGCTGGACGAGCCGTATACCGGCCTGGACCAGGACGCCGCCGCGCTGCTCGACGACCTGCTGCGCGAAGTGGCCGTCACCGGGCGGACGGTTGTCATGACCACGCACGATCTGCGGCGCGGCCACGCGCTCGCCGACCGGATCGCCATCCTCAGCCGGGGCAGGATCGCGTTTGACGCGCCGAGCGCTGAGATCGAGCCGGACGCGCTGCCCGTGCTGTACGCCGACGTGACAGGAGCCGCAACCGCCCGATGAGCGCCGAACCGACCACCGAGGTCAAGACGCAGGCCGAGACAAAACGCGCCGCCCGCCGGCACCGCCCGATCACGCCTTACTGGCGCGCGGTCGGCGCGATAGCCTGGAAAGACCTGCGCGCCGAGATTCGCAGCCGCGAGCTGATCAACTCGATGATCCTGTTCACGCTGATGACGGTCATGGTCTTCAGCCTGGCGATGGAACTCGACGCGGAAGCGCGCCAGAACACCGTCGCGGGCGTGTTGTGGGTCACGATCGTGTTTGCCGGGATGCTCGGCCTCAGCCGCAGCCTGGCGATGGAAAAAGATCGCGGCAGCCTGGATGCGCTGCTGCTCGCCCCGATTGACCGCAGCGCGTTATTTTTCGGCAAGATGATCGGCAACCTGCTGTTTGTGCTGGTCATCGCGCTGGTGTTGATCGTGGTGCTGACGGTGCTTTTCAACATTACGCTCGTCAAACCGCTGCTGGTGCTGATCGTGGTGCTCGGCAGCCTGGGTTTTACGACGGTCGGCACGCTGCTGTCGAGCATGAGCGTACACGCCCGCGCCCGCGAAACGCTGCTGCCGATCATTTTGCTGCCGGTCGTGCTGCCGGTGTTGATCAGCGCCGTGCGCGCGACGACCGCCATCTTGAACGAACTGCCGCAAGACGATTGGCTGCCCTGGATTCGGCTGCTGGTCGTGGCGGACGTGATTTTTCTGGCGGGGGCGTATGCCCTGTTTGATTTTGTCGTAGAAGAATGACATTGGTAACGGTTGGTGCTTTACTGATCCTTGCATCAAAAAACTAAACGTTCGGGCAGCGGCAACAAGCCTCACCCCTTAACCCCCAACCCCTTTTCCCCTCTCCATGTGATGGAGAGGGGCCAGGGGTGAGGCTAACCGGCGGGCACTTGTCCAGACGAGCAGTTTAGCAAAATACGCAGGGTTCAGTAGCTCAATGAGGTTGAGGAGAAACTCCCCATGACGTATTCGAAACAGCGCACGCGTGTATTGCAGGGTATCACCGCCGCCGCGGTGATCCTGTTTGCGATTGCGATCTACCTGGACCTGTTCTGGGTCGGGCCGGAAAAGCAGCAAGGCGAGGTACAGCGTGTCTTTTACGTGCACCTGGGATCGTTCCTGGGCGCGTTTATCGTATTTACCGGGACGGTCGTAGCCGGGATCGCGTACCTGCGGACGCGCAACCCGAAGTGGGACGTGTTCGGGCTGGTGAATGTCGAGATCGGCCTGGGCCTGTCCGCGATCACGATTGTAACCGGCTCGATCTGGGCACGCCCGATCTGGAATACGTGGTGGACGTGGGACCCGCGCCTGACCAGCATCACGATCATGTGGCTGGCGTATGCCGCCTACCTGATGCTGCGATCCGGCATCGAAGACCCGGAACGGCGGCGGCGGTTTGCGGCGGTGTACGGCATCATCGCGTTTGCCAGTGTCCTGTTCACGGTGATCATCATCCGCGTGCGGCCAGACACGATCCACCCGGTCGTCGCCGGTCCGACCGAGGCCGATCCGAGCGGCGGATTCAGCGTCGAGGGGCGCATCGCCACGACGCTGTTCTTCAACCTGTTCACGTTTGCCGTAATCACGGTCGCGCTGGTCTGGCACCGCATCCGGCTGGAGAATTTTTCCGAGCGGGTGATGCGCCGCAAGCTGCACGTCATGTCCGAGCTGTAACCCTGGAGGAACCATCATGGATTTTGGCAAACACGCGGATTATATGGCCCTGGGGTACGCTATGATGGCGGTGCTGCTGGGCGGCATGGTGCTGTGGATGTACGTGCGCTACGTCACGCTCAAACGCGAAGACCGGCAGCTTGACGCGCTGGAAGACGAGCTGCGCGAGGATCACGTGCACGAGGCCGTCGGCGCGGTGGAACACGAGACGCAGCCACAAGGCGCAGCGCCGGGGGTTTCCGGCATGACCAACCCGGATTCTGAGCGGGCACGCACCCTGCCCCGCGAGACGTAAGGGACCACTTGAAAAGCCCCCATCCCCGCCCCTTCCCCCGCGCAGCGTCTGGGAAGAGGACGTTCTGAAAGACCGTTCAAAGCCCTCACCCCTCGCCCTTCTCCGCCAAGCAGGCGAGGGGGAGAGGGCGCTGGCCGGTTAAGTCCCCTCGCCTGCGCTGTGGCAGGTCGTATGCGCCGCCTACGGGGGATGTAGGGGTGAGGGGCCGTTTGAAAACCCTCACCCCCCGGCCCGAATGGCGGCTCCCGCAAAGCAGGAGAGGGGGCGAGTACGTTCGCCGGTTAAGTCCCCTCGCCTACTCTGTGGGAGAGGGGATGTAGGGGTGAGGGCCTGCTCAACAAACCGACTTCTCAAATGCTTCTCAACTGTTGCTTGCAGATCAACAAGCGTGACATAACTCATACAAATATAGACGAAATCTTGGCGTTTTCTCCTCAACTGGGTTTACAATAGAATGAGAAGCACAAGAACGTGCTTAGCCAGGCTCATCAATGGGCCCAAAATCATAGATCTCACAGGAGGGTTCAATTATGAGGCGCAGACCTGTCGTATCTTTCACCGTAGTGCTTCTCGTTCTTGCCGTTGTATTCGGCGTGGCGGTCAGCCCCGCATCCGCATCTATCAGCCCTTCTTCGTTTAGTCTCGTTCTTACTTTCTATGGAGCTTCCAGCTCATCGTGTGGCACCGGGGGAAATATTGGGTTCAGTACCTCTGTCACTTTTGGTGGTGGCATCTCCCATACCCAGGTAGCCACGGTAACGGACGGAAAGGGCACCGTTTTGTACTCTCAATCTGGGCCAGACTTCGCAGATGGAACGTACGGCAGTTATGGTGGTTTCGCATATGGTACCGCACCGTGGATAAATCCAATCACGGCGACTGTTGTCTATGATGGCGTAACGTATACCGGAAAAGCCGATAATCCCTGCTTGCCGCCCTCCGGCGGCCCTTATCTGGCAGCGCCTGTCCCATCTGGTTTTGTGCTGCGGACCATCACGTGTGATGTCGCGGTGTACAGCTCGGCAGGCGGCACCCCGGTAGGTGACAACAAGGTCACGGCAGGGCAGACCTGGTTTGTCAGCACGACCCCGGTCCAGGCAGCCGACGGCCAATCCTGGACAGAAATCTTCGTGGCCGGTCTCATCGATGGTTTCGTGCCGACAAGCTGTGTCCAGTAAGATCATCTGAGATTCAGAGACCGTTTGAAAACCCTCACCCCCCAGCCCGAATGGCGGCTCCCGCCAGGCAGGCGAGGGGGAGAGGGCGCTGGCCGATTAAGTCCCCTCGCCTACGCTGTGGGAGGTTGTATGCGCCGCCACCGCGGGATGGAGGGGTGAGGGCTTGCTCAACAAACCGACTTCTCACATGGCCTGTCAACTGTTGCTTGCAGATCATCAAGCGCGACATAATTTTTAAAATATAGATGAAATCGTGGCGTTTTCTCTTCAATTGGGTTTACAATAGAAACGGGCGCGCGGCCTGATCTTAGCGTCGAAAGTTGTTCGGAAAGTAGTATGATCGTAAATTCGATTTATCTTGTTAATTGAGAGAAAGGGGTTAACCATGTTACGCAGGGGACTAACGATTGCCGGTCTTGTTCTTCTCGCCGTATTATTGACTAACTTCAGCGTCGCCCAGGCCGGCTCTTTTGCCGGGACAATCAACATTACCTGTACGGGATTCAATAGTTCGGATATCGTCACGTTGGACCGTGATAACACTGGCGCAGGAAATGAACTGTACCGCTACGAGGTCACAGATGGTGCCGGGACGCTGATTTTTACGTTTCAGAGCCAACTCCCCTTAGGGGGTTACACTATGGGCGGCGCCGCTTATACCACCGCGCCACAATACAATCCGATCACGGTCACCATGATCAGCTTGGCGGGTAATGGTCTCCCCCAGCAGACCATCACGCAGCAGAGCGGCACTTGCAGCGGTCTGCCGACCGCCGGCGTTTATCTGGCAGCGCCTGTCCCATCTGGTTTTGTGCTGCGGACCATCACGTGTGATGTCGCGGTGTACAGCTCGGCAGGCGGCACCCCGGTAGGTGACAACAAGGTCACGGCAGGGCAGACCTGGTTTGTCAGCACGACCCCGGTCCAGGCAGCCGACGGCCAATCCTGGACAGAAATCTTTGTGGCCGGTCTCATCGATGGTTTCGTGCCGACGAGTTGTGTCCAGTAAGATCGTCTGAGATTCAGAGACCAAACGCCGCCTCCGAGATCGACTGTGTACACAGTCGATCTCAGGCGCAACATACCGGACGCTGCTCTCCCAAAAACACTAACGCCGATGTGACTATCCATCGGCGTTCAGCGTTTAGTGTGGAGGTGCCGGGAATTGAACCCGGGTCCGCGAGATTCGAGCACAAACATCTACAAGCATAGTGGACTTGTCAGGTTCGCATGTGGGGACCCAAGCCCACGCAGGTATGCCACACGCTAGCCGATGGTTCTTAGCTGCCCGGTATCGGCGTCTGGGCAGGGCATCCTATCCTTTGTGTCGCCTGCTTGCCGCCCGGATAGGAGACGGTCGGGGCAGACGGACTACCCGCAGGTAGTCTTGTCTGCTAGGCTACTTACGCAGCCATTGCGAGACGTGGAGTGCTTTGGTTGGCACTTATAGTGTTGCTCTGGATTAACGAGGGTAGAGCGCCTCGGCTTGCAGTCTATGACCAACCTCCCCCGTCGAAGCCTGTCACCCCCTGCACCCTAATTATACCAGATAATCACCCGTGTTAAATGGCCGATATTTATGAAAGACGTTAGAACTGGCGTAATTTCACGCGTTGGACACAAGGAGCGAAGACGATGAAAGCATTGGTCCTGGACAAACCCGGCTCATTTGACTACCTGCACCTGGCCGAGATGCCGCAACCGGAACCCGGCCCCGGCGAGGTACGCGTACAGGTCGCGGCTGCCGGTCTGAATCCGGTTGACTACAAACTGATGGGCGGCGGGCACCCGGCGTGGCGCTACCCGTTTGTGTTGGGGCTGGATGTCGCCGGCGTGGTGGACGCCATCGGGCCGGGTGTCGCTGGCTGGCAGCCGGGCGACCGCGTGTTGTATCACGGCAACCTGGCGCGTCCCGGCGGTTTTGCCGAATACGCGGTCACGGTGGCGCACACGATGGCGCGCGTGCCCGACGCGGTGAGCCTGACCGACGCGGCGGCGCTGCCCTGCGCGGGTTTGACCGCCTATCAAGCCATCGTCCGCCGCCTACACCTGCAAGCCGGACAGAGCATCCTGGTACACGGCGGATCGGGCGGAGTCGGCGGGTTTGGCGTGCAGCTTGCCGCGCACATTGGCGCAGCCGTGATCTCGACCTGCTCGCCGCGTAACGCCGATTACGTCGCGGGATTGGGCGCGCAGCACGTCATCGACTATCACCGCGAAGACGTGACGCAGCGCGTGATGGCGATCACGGACGGGCGCGGCGTCGATGCAGTGGTGGACATCGTCGGGCGCGAATCGGCCACCGAAGCGTTGGGGCTGCTGGCGTTCGGCGGCGGGCTGGCGTGTATCGAGGCGCTGCCGGATTTCACGCGCTGGCACATGTTCGACCGCGCGCTCTCCGTGCATGAACTCACGTTGGGCGGCGCGTATGGCTCGGGTGACCGCCGCGCCCAGGACGATCTCGCGCGGATGGGCGCGGAGCTGGTCGCGCTGGTGGCGGACGGCAGCATCGACCCGCTGATCAGCGAGGTCGTGGCGCTCGACGCCGTGCCGGATGCGCTGCGCCGCCTGCAAGCGGGCCGCGTGCGTGGTAAGATCGTCGCGCAGATCGGGTGATGGAGAAACCACCTGCTGATTCCCGGCGTTTGGTAGGTGCTCGCGCGTTAGCTGCGCCCGGTTGAACTGGCGCGATCAGCCCGGTGCGCTATACTTCGCAGCATGAAAACGTCACTGCTCTCACGAATGCTGATAGGGATCGCGCTGGCGCTCACGACGGCGATCAGCGCGGGCTGCGGCCCGGTAGCCGACGTGATCGGGGACCGCGATCCACCCACGCCGACCAGCCAGGCGCTCACCACCGCGACACCGGGCGGGCACCTGTCGGTATGGCTGGTCACGCCGACCGGCCAGTTCAACGCGCCGCCCACGCCGACTCCGGCGGGCGTGCAGGGCGGGAACCCGGTCGGGCCGAACGCGACCGCGACCGCCGACATCGCGACGCGCCAGGCGGCCACGCAGACCGCCGCCGCACCCGAAGCCGCGCCGTATTTCCAGCCGAATGAATGTCCCGCGCCCGGCGCACCCGCGCCGCCGCCGCGCCCGGAGAGTTTTAACGATTACAACGTCGTGATCGGGCGCTACCTGTCGGCGGGCGGATCGTCCACCGTGCTCGAAGCGACGCTGCGCAACTGGGGCGCGATCACCGAGACAGGCGGCGTCGTCCAGGCTGACACCGATATCACCGGCGACGGCGTGCTCGAAGTGATCGTCACGCTCTTTAACCCGCAGACCTACAACCCGGAAACGCCGCTTAACGCCGGTCAGTTGTTGGTCTACGGCTGCGATAACGGCGGCTACCGCCTGCTGTATGCCACGCAGTACAACCCCGGCATTGCCCTGCCGCAGCTCAGCCGCGTGGGAGATATGAATACGGACGTCAAAAACGAGCTGGTGTATTACACCGAGTCCTGTAACGGTTCAAGCTGTTACAAAGACGCCAAAATCCTGACGTGGAATGCGATTGTCGGCGTGTTCGAAGAACTCAACAACGGGCAGATCATCGCCATCAACGGGCGGATCGGCATCGAGGACGTGGACGGCGACGGCGTGCTGGAGTTGACCGCGCAGATCAACCCGTCCGGCAACATCGCGGCGGGGCCGTCGCGCACGCTGCTGGATGTGTGGGACTGGAACGGGCTGGATTACGTGCTGGCGCAGCGCGAGCAGCAAGAGGGCACGCGCTACCGGATTCACGCCATCTACGAGGCTGACGACCTGCTGCGGGCGGCGCAGTGGCGGCCCGCGATCCTGGCCTATGACGCCGCGCGCCGCGATACGGACCTGCTCGCGTGGTCGGTGCCCAACGAAACCGAAGTGCTGCGCGCCTACGCCGCCTTTCGTATCGTGATCACGTATGCCTTGATGGGCAATGGCCGGGCCGAGGACTGGTATAACCTGCTGCAATCCGAAAATCCGCCCGGATCGCCCGGATCGGGTTATGCGCAGATGGGGCAGGTGTTCATGGATAACTACCGCGCCACGCGGGACGCGCACGCGGCGTGCGCCCAGGCGATCAGCGTGGGGGCGTCCACCAGCGTGCTGAGCGTGATGAACAGCTACGGCTACAACAACCGCTCGTACACGCTTGGCGATCTCTGCCCGTTTTAAAGGAAAAAAGACTCCTCAATGACTGTACGGATCACGGTACCGCCTCACCAGCTTGCCGAGTTTTGTCAGCGCCACCATATCAGGCGGCTGGCATTTTTCGGCTCGGTCTTGCGAGATGACTTCAGACCGGATAGTGACGTTGACGTGCTGGTGGAGTTCGAGCCAGCCCACACACCCGGATTGATCACGCTGGCAGGTATGGAGATCGAGCTATCCGGCTTGTTAGGACGGCAGGTTGATATGCGCACCCCCGCCGATCTCAGCCGCTATTTCCGGCAGGAAGTACTGGAGCGCGCGCAGGTTTATTATGAACAAGGATGATTGGGTGCGCTTGCACCATATGCTGGATGCAGCACGCGAAACCAAATCCTGGGCGCGGCAGGCAGCACCCCTGCTTTTTGGCTGATCGCTGAATGCTGAATGCTATTTTCACAGGAGCCAATTGTCTCGTCTGATGACATGCCTGGCGACTAGTATGCTCACACCAAAACGACACACGGACTCATGAGACTCCTCGATTTTTTCCGCGAGCACAACGACGACATCGTCGATCTGCTCAAGGAACTGGTGATCCGCGAATCGCCGACCGGTGACAAAGCCGCCGTCGATGCGCTGGGCGAGTTCGTCGCGGAACAACTGCGGGAAGCCGGGGCGCAGGTGGAAATTTTCCCCCGTGAGGAAGTAGGCGACATCCTGTACGCCGCGTGGAACGGCAACCTGCCCGGCCAACCGATCCTGCTCCTGGCGCACATGGATACGGTGTGGCCGGTCGGCACGCTGGCCGGTATGCCGTTGTGGCAGAGTGGTGCCCGGCTGTACGGTCCCGGCATCCTGGACATGAAAGCCGGGATCGCGCTGATCATCAAGGTGATGGGCCTGCTCTACCTGTACGGCGGGCTGCCGCGCCGCCCGATCTGGGCGCTGTTCACCACCGACGAGGAACGCGGCAGCGTCCAGGCGCGTGACCTGATCGAAAAGGTGGCAGCCAATGCCGGGCTGGCGCTGGTGCTGGAACCGGCTACCGAGGGCGAAACAGTCAAAACGTCGCGGCGCGGCATGGCGCGTTACACCGTGACCGTCGAGGGCCGCCCCGCGCACTCCGGCGAAGAGCCGGAAAAAGGCATCAACGCCATTCACGAGGCCGCGTACCAGATTCTGCGCATGGCCGAGTGGGACGCACCGGAACGGGGTACGTCCGTCGCCGTGAACCTGATTTCCGGCGGCACGGCGGCCAACATCATCGCGCCGCACGCGGAATTCCTGGTCGACATGCGTTTTTCGCGGCAGGACGAGGCCGACCGTCTGCTCGCGCTGATCGACCACCTCCAGCCGGTGCAAGACGGCATCCGCCTGTCCGTCAAAGGTGGCATAGGCCGCCCGCCGATGGAGCGCAATGCGCGCATGATCCGCACCTATGGCCAGTGCGCCAAACTGGCCGGGCAATTGGGGCTGCCGGTTGGCGAGGAATTAACCGGCGCGGGCAGCGACGCGAATTTTACGGCGGCGCTCGGCATCCCGACGCTGGATGGCCTGGGCGCGCGTGGCGACGGCATGCACGCCGAAAACGAACACGTGATCATCACCAGCCTGCCGCGCCGGGCGGCGCTGCTGGCGAGTATCCTCCAGAACTGGGAAATGGACACGGAGCATGACGACTGAGAACGCGCAGACCGTCTATGACCGGCTGTGGGACGCGGCACGCGCCACGTTCTCCGTCGGGCACGTGCGCACCGATCCGCACCTGCTCAACCGGGCAGCGGACGACCGGCGCGGCCTGACCCTGATCATCCGGCCCGGTCCCGTCGTGCTGGAGCGCATCACCGCGCTGATCGACGAGCTGCGCGCCCTGGCCCCGGATCAATACTTCTACCGGCCCGACGAAATACATATCACGCTGCTCGCGGTGATCAGCTCCGCGCCGGGCTTTGACCTGGACGGCGCGCCGCTGGATGCGTTCCGCGCAGCCTTCGCGGACGTCTTCGCCCGGACGCGCCCGTTCCCGGTGCACCTGGTGGGCATCAGCGCCAGCCCAGACAGCGTGCTCATCACCGGCCAGTCGGACGCGCTCAACGCCGTGCGCGACGCGGTGCGGCAGGCGCTGGCGGCTGCCGGGCTGGATGACCGCGCGGAGCAGCGCTACCGCAGCGTGACAGCGCACAGCACGGTCCTGCGCTTCCGGTCGCAGCCCGCCAACCTGCCCGCCCTGGCCCATTTTCTGGATTCGGCCCGCCTGCGCGATCTGGGCGCGTGGGATGTCGATTGCATCGAGTTTGTATTCAACGACTGGTACATGTCACACGACGTCGTGCGCGTGCTGGCATCTTACCCGCTGCGAAAGGATGAACGTCATGGCCTCTGATCTACGGCTGGCGATTTTTTCGGACATACACGGCAATCCGGCGGCGCTGGACGCCGTGCTGCGGGATATCGAACACCAGGGCGGCGTAGACGCCTGCTGGATCGTCGGGGATTTTTCCGCGCTGGGTTACGACCCGGTGACGCCGCTGGAACGTATCGCCGCGCTGGGAAACGTGGTCGTCGTGCGCGGCAACACCGACCGTTACACGGTATCGGATGCGCTGCCCCACCCGACGGTGGACGACGCGCGCGCCGATCCCACCCTGATTCCCCATCTGGCGCATGTCGCGCGCAGTTTTGCGTGGACGCGGGGGTACGTCACCGCGCACGGCTGGTATGACTGGCTGGCCGCGCTGCCGTTGGAACAGCGCCTGACACTGCCGGATGGCACGCGCCTGCTGGCCGTGCACGCGTCGCCGGGGCGCGACGACGGCCCCGGTATGGCCCCGGATACGCCCGACGACGAGGTACGCGCCCGCTTCGCCGGTTGTGACGCCGACCTGGTCGTCGTGGGACACATTCACGTCCCGCAGGACCGCCAGCTTGACGGGCTGCACGTGGTCAACGTGGCGAGCGTCAGCAACCCGACACCCCCGGACCGCCACGCCCATTACGTGCTGCTCGAAGCGGACGCGCACGGCTACCGGCTGGAATCGCGGCACGTCGCCTACGACGTCCGCGCCGTGATCGACGCGGTGCGCCGCGCGCATCACCCGGCGGAGGACTATATCCTGGGCTTTTTTGCATAGTGCTGGCGTGTGAATTATCTTCTGTGTTGGGCTACAAACCAATCGCGCATCATCAACGCCACACACAACAAGGTGAAGATACTATGTCAGACCTCGTGCAGTACTTCGAACAACGGACGCCCCGGATCGTGGACCAGATCAAAGAATTCGTGCGCTACGAAACGCCGACCAGGGATAAGGCGCGCGTCGATGCGCTGGGCGATCATATCGCGCAGATGTGCCGCGAGCTGGGGGCCGCCGTGACGGCCCACCCGTGCGATCAGGTAGGCAATGTGCGGCTGGCGGTGTGGAACGAGAGCGCACCGGGCAAACCGATCATGATCCTGACGCACATCGACACGGTATGGCCGGTCGGCACGCTCGAAACGATGCCGGTCCGCGAGGAAGGCGGCCTGCTCTACGGGCCGGGTGCGCTGGATATGAAAGCGGGCGTGGTGATCACGCTGGAAGCCATGCGTGGGCTGCGCGAGCGCGGCATGCTGCCCAACCGCCCGATCTGGGTGTTCCTCAACAGCGACGAGGAAACCGGCAGCGTGTTTTCGCGTGATTTGATCCACGAAAAAGCCGCGCAGTGCGGGCTGGTGCTGGTCATGGAGCCTGCCGCCGAAGGTGAGGCGGTCAAGACATGGCGCAAGGGATTCGCGCGGTATTGGATCACGGCCAAAGGCCGCGCCGCGCACGCCGGGCAAGCGCCCGAATCCGGCATTAACGCCGTGATCGAGGCGGCGCACCAGGCGTTGTACCTGCACGAACTCAACGACCTGCCGAACGGCACATCCGTGTCGGTGACGGTCGTGCACGGCGGCATTGCGATCAACGTCATCCCGCCGGAAGCGCGGCTCGAAGTCGATGTGCGCTTCTTAAAAATGTCGGAGGCGGAACGGGTGGACGCCGTGATTCAAAATCTGGTCCCCGTGCTGCCGGGAGCCGAGGTGATCGTCAAGGGCGGCATCGATCGCGGCCCGATGGAGCGCGACGACCAGATGATCCGCGTCTTCGAGCAGGCGCGCGGCATCGCCGGGTCGCTTGGCATCGCGCTGCACGAAGCCGGCAGCGGCGGCGGGAGTGACGGCAATTTTACGGCAGCGATGGGCATCCCCACGCTGGATGGCATGGGGTCGGGCGGCATCGGGCTGCACGCCGCGCACGAACAGGTACAGATCGGCTCGCTGGCGCGCCGGGCCGCGCTGCTGGCGCAGATGCTGGTCGATTGGGACATGGACGCGGTGTAGCGGTTTTTTACCTTGCAGTGGAAACCGGACGTTTGCACACCGGCAGCAAGCCTCACCCCTTAGCCCCCGGCCCCTTTTCCCCTCTCCATGACATGGTTCAGGGGCGGACAGGCATTAAGAACGCCTGGGATTCCGGGCGCTTCTTAACTTTACCTCACCCCCTGGCCTCGCGCCGACGCTGTCGGGCGCTCGGCCTTTCTCCCTCTCCACCCGGCGGAGATGGGGAGTAAGTCGCTGAGTAAGCCCCTCGCCATTGCATGGAGGTCCCCACATGTGGGGCAGGGTTTGGGGTGAGGTAAACCCAGCGAGATTCCGCCGTCTTGACACTTCCTGCTTCCCTGTCCGCCCTCAAACCATGATATGGAGCCGCCATTCGGCCAGGGGTGAGAAGCCATTTAAAAAGCGATGATCATTAGGCGTATGAGCCTCGGCGACTTAGCTCCCGTGCGGTGTTTATCGTTTACCCATTAGAGCAGATGGCGGATTTTCGACACATATTCTTCACGGGCAGCCTCATTTTTGATCAGGAAGAAGCTTCGGGGCCTGTCTACTCCTAGTCGTAGTGCCGATTTTGAAAAATCGCTGCGCGGAACTGAGAGTAAAACCCATTTGACTTTGCGCCGATGGGGATACGTGGGTACTATCTCTTGGCTGTAATAATATTTCCCTATTACCCTCGCAAAATGTAATCGGCGGTCCTTCCACGAGTTGCTGAACACGACGATGTCGTCGGTCTTCAACTCAATAATGAAGCGATATATCTGACCGCTGGGCCGTTTGGATGTTTCTGTTTCCGTCTCGTGATAGTAACGGGCAATGGCATCTCTCAGTTTTTCCGGCTCAGCTACGAACTCGCTGAGGTCCGGGATTTGTGGCCATCCAAGGGCGATCCAGTTTCCGCCAAAAAAGAGTGTGTCAGCGTCCCCGTGTTTTCCAGCGTGGAGTCCCCATACGTTCATTTCGATCCTCCTGTCACTCGCGCATAGTTTTGGCTTATATCTTCAGTTTACACTACTTCTCAAATGGTCTCTGAGGCTAACCGGCGAGCCTCTGTCACGTGATCAGTTCAACAGGATACGTCAGACTCAGTAGTACAATCCCGCGCGATCCGGTTCATCCGGCGCAGCCATACACCGACGGTCCGGCGAACCCGCGCCACGCGATGACGATCGGATCGTGATTCACCAGCGCCCAGTAGGACACGATGTACTCGATCATCACGACCCGCATGTGCGGTGACATGTGCGGGCCGTGATCGTTTTCGACGATCATCTGAATGGTCCCGCCCGCGTAATGCACCTCTGCCGCCGCCGTCAGGCCATCCCCGGACGGGCGGACGCGCAGGCAGTGCGTGGCTTCCGGCAGTCCGAGCACGCCGACCACCTCCCCGAATGTGAGCGAGTCCTGTGGATACAGCCAGAACCGGCGCGCGACGCCATCGCCCATCGAGCCTTCGTCGTTGCCATCGTACCAATCCATCGTGAAGTGCCCGACGCGCTCGACAGTCTGTTGCAGGGTGGCGGCGGTGACCTCGCCGGGCCGCAGCCCCTGCCAACATGGCAAGGAACAGTCGCCGGGGTCGAGGTACGTGCGCGGTACATGGTGGGACCGGCCAACAGCCCGCGCTCCCACAATCAGAGCCAGGCACGCCAACCAGATCATGACCGCCGCCAATCCAATACGCTTCATGGTGTGATTATAAGGCGTGATACGATGCTGGCGGCAAACCGGGTTTCCCGGCAATTACGGGGATGGGTGCCGGGTAACGGGACGGCGCGTACCAGCCCTGCGCAGTGAATTTCTTGTGAAAACCACCCTGTTTTCGCCCCATACTAACCGGTTCTTAACCCTTCCCGCGCGAATATTCGATATAGTTGAGTTGGAGACTCAAGGGACACGGGGAGTTTATGGAGAAAACAATGAAGCGTGTATGTCGTCAGGCAGGTGTGTGGGCAAGCGTGCTGGCCGTGCTGGCATTGGCACTGTCCGGCTGCGGGTCCGATAAAGACTCCAAAACGGAGTCGCCGCTGGTGGAGACGAGCATCCAGTTTTCATGGGTTCACACGATTGAGTTTGCGGGATTTTATGCCGCGCAGGAAGAAGGTTATTACAAAGACGAGAAGCTGGCAGTGACCCTTGACGGCGGCGGATTCGATGCAGATGGCCAATATATTGACCCGGTCCAACGCGTGTTGGATGGACAGGACGATTTTGGCGTGACGGATGGCGGCGGGCTGCTGCGGGCACGGGCAGCCGGTAAACCGGTGGTTGCCATCGCGTCGATCTACCAGCGCAGCCCGGTTGTGTTGATCTCGCTCGGATCAAAGAACATCGTGACTCCCGCCGATCTGGTGGGCAAACGCATCTACACCGAAGAGACGAATATCGCCGTGCCCTACCAGGCGTTTTTGGCGTCACAGAAGATCAGCCCGGACGATATTGTCGAAATTCCCAAGACGGATTTTACGATTGAGCCGTTATTCAACGACACGGTTGACGTGATGATATGCTTCATCACGAACGAAGCCGTGCAGGCGCGGGCGCGCACGGACCAGCTTAATACCATACTGCTCAGCGACTACGGGATCGACGTGTATGCCAACGTCATCTTCACGACCGAGGACCGCCTGCAAAATAACCCGGCCCTGGTGGAACGGTTTTTGCGGGCGACCTTGAAGGGCACCGCCTGGGCGACCGACCATCCAGAAGACGCCAGCGCCATCGTCCTGAAACAATACGGTGACGGGATGCCTGACGACCTGCGCTCGGTGCAGGAAGCCGGTATGCTGGCCTCGGTGCCGCTGTTCAAACCGATGGGCACGCAGCCGGGCATGATGACCCCCGCCGTGTGGACCTTCACCTACCAGACCATGCGCGATCAGGGCTTGCTGAGCGATGACATGGACGTGAGCACGGCGTATACGCTGGACTTTCTGGACAAAATCTACAAGGAATAGACGTTTCAGGCAGCTTCCCCGGTCGCACGACTGGCTGCCCCAGTATAGGCCGCTTTCCGCAGACAAAAAACGCCCGGATTAAACGCCGGGCGTTATTCGATCATGCGTTACAATTTGGGATTACGTCGTACAGGATAGTATACCGCAGCGCCTGACAACGCCTCAAATTTTCGGGTAACCACCTGCACGGAACCGGGCATACTGGTGGCCGTAGTCTGCGCGTGTTAGTCTGGTGAAGGAGCGAAACCCATGATCCGGTTCGAAAGAGCGACTCCCGCCGATGCCGAGGTGCTGACGGCGGTGCAGGTCCGCACCTTTGACGACGACTCCCGGCGATTTTTGAACAAACCGCGCGGAGGTCCGCCCGGTTATGATTCGGTGCAGTGGCAGCGCATGATCATGCAGCGCGCCGCCGCGTATTACAAGATCGTGGCCGATGACGTCGTGATCGGCGGCATGATCGTGTTTAACATGGGCGGCGGGCATTACGAGCTGGGCCGTATCTACCTCGATCCGGCGCACCAGGATCGCGGCATCGGGCAGCAGGCGATGCGGTTCGTCGAGCAGGCGCACCCGCAGGCGAAGCGCTGGACGCTCGACACGCCGCTGTGGGCCACGCGTAACCACTATTTTTACGAAAAGCTGGGCTATCGCCGCGTGCGTGAAACGCCGGAGTTCGTCTATTACGAGAAGGTGATCGGGGCCGAACGCGCAGAAAATCTATCGCGTTAACCAGGGTAGTATACTCTGGCCGCGCCGGACGCCACAAAAAGTCGGGGGGTGACGCGGCGCTGCACGGGGCATAATGCAAGCCGGTGATGGTTATTCACAGAGGAGAGAGTCCCATGCAGCACGCAATTTACCTCCCGAACTACGGCGCGTACGGGGATGCGCGCACGCTGGCGGCCCTGGCCCGCGATGCCGAACAGGCGGGCTGGGATGGATTCTTTGTGTGGGATCACATGACAACCGACGAAGCGCTGCCGGTCGTCGATCCCTGGGTGGCGCTGGCAGCGGTCGCGCTGGCGACACAGCACATCCGGCTGGGCACGACGGTGACGCCCCTGCCCCGCCGCCGTCCCTGGAAGGTAGCGCGTGAAACGGTGTCGCTCGACCGGCTGTCCGGCGGGCGGCTGGTGTTGGGCGTCGGCACGGGGTTAGGCGCGCGCGAATGGGATGACCTGGGCGAAGAAAGCGATCCGAAGGTGCGCGGCGCGATGTTGGACGAAGCGCTGGACGTGATCAGCGGGCTGTGGCGCGGCGAGCCGTTCAGCTACGACGGCGCTCACTATCACGTCCGGGACGCGCACTTTTTGCCAGTGCCGCACCAGCCGCGCATTCCGATCTGGGTCGGCGGGTTCTGGCCGAACAAAGCGCCGATGCGCCGCGCGGCCCGCTGGGACGGCGTCTTCCCGCTGGTGCCGTCCGAAGAACCGGCGGAACGATTGGAACAGTTCACCGAGGCGGCGCGTTACGTGCTCGATCAGCGGGCGGCGCTCGGCCTGAGCGATCCATTTGACGTGATCGCGGTCGGGTTTACGTGGCCGCACGCCGATCCCGCCGGGGCTGCCGCCGCAGCGGACGCCTACCAGCGCGCCGGGGCGACGTGGTGGCTGGAAGGGATCGTCCCCTGGCGCTTTGGCTACGAGGGGCGCGGCGCGTGGCCGGTCGAGGCGATGCGTGCGCGCGTCTTGCAGGGGCCGCCGGGGCGCGGCTAGTCAGCAGGCGTGGTACTATATTTGAGTGCAGTAGATTGATCGGGGGACTCTATAGCGTTTTCAAGAGATTTCTATGCTCAAGACTGAGAAAGCCTATCTTGAAAGGTGGCTCAAGATATGGGCCGCATTATTGATCACGGGTTTCATTTGTCTCTCTTGCACAACTGGAGATGGCAAACAAACCCCTAATCAAACTGCGGAAAGCCTGTTGAATAATCCGCTTCCACAGCCTGATTTTGTTACATCTGTTGGACACCCAACAGATGGATGCATAGTGATAAGTCAGGAGCCGTTTTGGGCACCCGGATATAGCACTGCTGAGCTTTACGACTATCTGGTCGCCAGTCAGCAATTTGAATTGGACGTAAACGAAATATCGGATTCGGATGTAAGTTTTGTAGTCGCCCCCATAGCGAATCCGGAATATGGCGAAGGGAACGAGCTTCAAGGTCTCTTTGGGGGTCCTATCACGATTTGTATTGACGATGTACTGTTAGAATCAGGTTCACATTTCGCAAAAATCCAATTGACAGATTTTTCGGGAGAAAAATACTCTTTTGAATGGGCCTTTGAGATTGGCATTGATTCCCAAATCGCTCCGACGATTCCCAGTTTGTCAAATTCATAAATAGGTCTTCAGATGGAAAAACGCTACACATATAATGCGCTGTCCCGGCACCGGGATGCCCGCTAGAACCCGGCATACGGTCAGGGTCCGCCGGGACGATGCTCGCTCAGCCGACGGCAGCCAGCAGTTGGTCGCGGGTGGTGATGTCGCGCAGGGTGCGCAGGTAGGCGTGTAGATCGGGGCTGCGCACAAGCAGCGTTTCGATGGCCGGGCCGGTCGGGTCCGCCCCACCCGCGCCTGGCTCGCCCTGGTAGCCGCCGTAAAACGCAAAATACGCCTGATTCAGTTTACGGATGATGTAGCCGTGCCGCGCAAACTCCCGCCGCTGGGCTTCCATGTACGTCTCCGCCGCCGTGACCTGACCCTGCCACAGCAAAAAATCGACACGCACGCGCGTAGCGTTCATTTCGCGCGCAAAGTCGAAGGGCGGCGGCGCGTCGGGATCGGTGAGCGGCGCGGGCGGTATGTTGTCCGCAGCGGGCGAGGCGGACGGCGTCTCCAAAAATGACGGGTAGACCGGCTGCGGCAGGTCCGGGTAAAAACGCGCCATGACCAACTGCGCGACGGCCCGCCCGAAAAACGTCGCGGTCGTCTCGTTGA
>CAYMTN010000056.1:0-25543 GCA_964393335.1 uncultured Anaerolineaceae bacterium | reverse complement strand
AGCGCAGACGATCATCCGGGAAGAGCCAGACGCGTTTGTCACCCGGTACGATCCCGGTGATCGTGTAGGTTCCATCCGGTTGGGTTTGCACGCATCGCCACTCGTTGCCTTGATCGAAGGTGGGCGCTGAATAATCGAACGCACACACCCAGATCGCCTCCAGTGGATCGCCGCTTTCATCAGCCGTGATCAGACCGCTGATGCTGCCGCCCAGTTCGAGCGTGAAGTCGATGTTGGTCACGTACCGGTCCACAAGCGACAGGATAATGTCCGTCGCCCCGGCCTGGTCCGGTGACTCCTCCCAGTATTCCATCAGATAGTAATCTGGTGGACCACATCGTCCGGCGCGCTGCGAGCGAACCTGCAACGGAACGCCAAGCGGCAGGTTTGTTATCTCGTAGAAGCCATCCGGCCCGGAACACGCCTCAGACCAAACGCCGTCCGCTTCCACTTCCACCAGCCTGTGTGCGATGGGTGTAAACCCATCCTCTTGATACACATGACCGGAAACTGAACCACCAGGTTCCAGGTAGAAGTCAATGTTGGTCGTATCCGAACCGGCCACCACCGGTACCAGTTCCGGCACGTAGTACTGCCCGGCATAGTCGGCCCCGCTGGAAAATACACGGTACTCGCCGGCAGGCAGCGCGCTCATACGGTAGCTGCCATCGCCATCCGCGTCGGCACCACCGAGAACCCACCCGGAGTCGGGATCCTCGGCTCTGACCCAGGTCCCCACAGCGGGCAGCCCGCTGTCCGCATCGTAGACATGGCCGGAGATAGCGCCGCCGAGCGTCAGCGTGAAGTCGATGCCGATGAGATCGGGAACGGCGCTGGTCACCGTAAGCCAGGTAGGATTCTGGACGGGTGCTTCGTACCAGTACTCGCGAACATATTCTTCTGAACCACCGCACCAGTTGTACCCGCCGCCCGCAAAGATCTTGAAGGGTGTGTCCATCGGCACACCAGCCATCTGGTAGTGGCCGTTTTCGTCTGAGCACTCGCGTATGTTGCTACTGCCAAGCTCCAAAACGACGTTGATGTTGACCAACGGGGTCACACCGTCATCGGCGTAGACTGTGCCGGACACCGTACCGGCCAGTTCGAGCGCGATGTCAATGCCCGACGTCTCCGTGCCGAGTGCGACCGGTACCAGGATGCTGTCGTTTATATTGGTCGTGCCTGTCGCGCCGTCGTAGTACCCGCGCACATACCCGCCGGATTCAGCATAGACCCGGAAGTCAACCGGCGGCAGGCCCTCAAGATAGTAGTCGCCGTTGCCGTCGGTAGTCGTCTGATAGTCGTCCCAGTTGAATTCATTCTCGGACTCGATATAGACCGTCGCATTTGCGATCCCAAGCCCGCTGGTCTGGTCTGTGATGCGCCCGCTGATCGCGCCACCTTGTTCCAGCGTGAAGTCCAGGTTGTCGATGATCTCACCGGAAGAAGTGAGCGTTACCGGGACAGCGGCGCTGGGATCGTACGTGTTCGGATAGAAGCGCAGTGCGTAGTAAGGATGCGAGGATGGGCATCCACTCCAGGGCATAGGCTCGCCGCCTGCGTAGACGACCAGGTCTATGTCAACCAGTATATGCTCAAGCTGCCAGTAGCCATCGGAATCTGTACAGGCAAAGCCCGGCCAGGGTATATTCACAACCACATTCGGGATGGGGTTGCCACCGGTGTCGGTCACACGACCACGCAGCGTGCCACCCCACAACAGACTAATGTTGATGTCCGGCGTATTTGCGTCCACAGTGACGCCAACCGGTTCTCCTTGAACCGGACTCTCGCCCCAGCTTGTCCAGTAGAAGTAAGCATAACCCTCTGCTACGGCCTCTACGTAGTACTGCCCCGTTTGCAGCCCTTCGACCATATAGTAACCCTGGTCGTCGGCTTGCGTTGAGTAGTTGTTGCTGTAATCGGTCGGATAGACAGTCACGTCGGCATACGGGATCGGGATCCCGGTGCCGCGCTCGGTGATTCGTCCGGAGATACTGCCGCCCTCTTCTAGCGTGAAGTTGATGCCGGTGATATCCGGCGCTGCGCCGGTCACGGTGAGGATCGTCGCGCCATCCCAACTGGACGCTTCCTCCCAGTATTCCTGGGCGTAAGTTGAGGAGCCGCCACACCAGTTCGAGCCACCCGTGTGTACGCGGAAGGGCGTATCCAGTGGCACACCGCCAAACATGTAGTGGCCGGTTCCGTCGGTACATTCGCCCGCGCCCCAGCCGTCAAAGTCCAGACTGACGCCCATGTTGGCCAGTGGCAGGCCCGAAACCTGGTCAACCACCGTGCCGGATACTGTGCCGCCCTCTTCCAGCGTGAAGTCGATGCCGGTGAGGTCCGGCGCTAAGCCGGTCGCGGTGAGGATCGTCGCGTCATCCCAGTTGAGCGTTTCCTCCCAGTATTCGCGGATGTAACTTGACGAGCCGCCGCACCAGTTGAAGCCGCCCGCGTTCGCGCGGAAGGGCGTATCCAGTGGCACGCCGCCGATCATGTAGTCGCCGTTTTCGTCGGTACATTCGCCTGCGCCCCAACCGCCAAAGTCCAGGCCGACGCCCACGTAGGCCAGCGGCAGGCCCGAAACCTGGTCAACCACCGTGCCGGATACTGTGCCGCCCTCTTCCAGCGTGAAGTCGATGCCGGTGACGTCCGGCGCTAAGCCGGTGACCATGAGGATCGTCGCGTCACCCTGGTTGGGAGTCTCTTCCCAATATTCCCGAACATAGTTGCGCGGCCCGGGGCAGCCGTGATTGCCGCCCGCATTCACGCGGAAGGACGTGTCGAACGGCACGCCGCCAAACACGTACTGGCCGTTTTCGTCGGTACATTCGCCCGTGCCCCAGCCGTCAAACTCCAGGCCGATGCCCATGTAGGCCAGCGGCAGGCCCGAAACCTGGTCAACCACCGTGCCGGACACCGTGCCGCCCTCTTCCAGCGTGAAGTCGATGCCGGTGAAATCCGGCACTGCGCCGGTCGCGGTGAGGATCGTCGCGTCATCCCGGTTGGGCGTTTCCTCCCAGAATTCCCGAATGTAGTTGTGCGGCCCGGAGCAGCCGTGATTGCCGCCCGCATTCACGCGGAAGGGCGTATCCAGCGGCACAGCGCCGACTTCGTAGTGACCGGTTTCGTCGGTGCACTCACCCATGCCCCAGCCGTCAAAGTCCAGGCTGACACCCATGTTGACCAGCGGCAGGCCCGAAACCTGGTCAATCACCGTGCCGGACACCGTGCCGCCCTCTTCCAGCGTGAAATCGATGCCGGTAGCATGTTCGCCGCCGCCGGATGCCAGCGTGACCGGGGTCGCGCTGTTCTGATCGGGCGTTTCTTCATAGTACTCTCGGGCATATGCACCGTCGTTGCTGCAATCGTTCCATCCCTGGCCGCCCGCCGCGACTATGATCGGGGTGTCCAGCGGCAGGCCGTCCATCGTAAACGTGCCATTGACATCCGTACAGCGCCCATAGCCGCCCGACTGCGTGTCCACCGGGATGCCCTCCAGCGGCGTGATACCATCCTCGGCGTAGACCGTGCCAGTGATCGTGCCACCAGGGTCAAGCGTGAAGTTGATACCGGTTACGTCGCTGCCTGCGCTGACTGTCACGCGCGTAGCATTGTTGTGGTCGCCATAGTAGGGCACGTTGTCATACAGCTCATTAGCGTACCCGGCTCCGCCTGCACGCACGCGGTAATCGGCGTCTGCCAGACCGGAGATGATGTAGTACCCGCTGGCATCGGTATTCGTGCCGCCTCTGCCCTCGAACGTGTCGAATACATCGACCGACACCCAGGCGTCTTCAACCGGCGTCACGCCGTCGCTCTCATACACGTAACCCGAAATGCTGCCGCCCTCTTCCAGCGTGAAGTCGATGCCGGTGAGGTCCGGCGCTGCGTCGGTCGCGGTGAGGATCGTCGCGTCATCCCAGTTGGGCGTTTCCTCCCAATATTCCCGAACATAGTTTTGCGCTCCGGAGCAACCGTGATCGCCACCCGCATTCACGCGGAAGGGCGTATCGAACGGCACGCCGCCGACCATGTAGTAACCGTTTTCGTCGGTACACCCGCCCGTACTCCAACTGCCAAAGTCTACGCCGATACCCATGTTAGCCAGCGGCAGGCCCGAAACCTGGTCAACCACCGTGCCGGATACCGTGCCGCCAACATCCAATGTGAAGTCGATGCCAGACGCGTCCTGTCCGGGTCCGGGCGACAACTCAACCGGCGAGGCGCTGTCGTAATCCGGTGCTTCCTCATAGTACTCGCGGGCGTATGCACCATCGCTGCTGCAACCGCCCCATCCCGGGCCGCCCGCGAACAGCTTGATCGGCGTATCCAGCGGCAGCCCCTCCATCGTGAACGTACCGTCGCTCTCGGTGCAGCGTCCAAACCCGCCCGGCTCCGTATCCACCGGGATGCCTTCCAACGGCACCGTGCCATCACCATTGCGGGCCGTGCCGGAAATCGTACCACCAATGTCCAGCGTGAAATATACGTCAAAGAAGCTGTCGCCTGGGCCGAGCTCAAGCGGCGTGGCAAGCATATGATCGCCGTAGTACGGCACTTCGTCGTACAACTCATTGGCGTAACCATCGGCTCCCGCCCGCACCCGATACGTGCCTGCGGGCAGAGCGTCAAACTCAAAGTATCCAGTTTCGTCAGTCTGGGTTCCGCCCACGCCCTGGAAGTCGTAGAACGTGTCGACGGTCACCCACGCACCCTGGATCGGCGTGATCCCGTCGGTCTCGTGGACATACCCGCCAAGCGTTGCGCCCAGTTCCAGCGCAAAGTCGATGTCCGACGTGTCATCCGGTGCAGTGACTGTCACCGGGTCGGCCTCGTCGTAAAACAGGCGGTTTGCATAATATTCGCCGGGGTAACCCGTCGCACCAGCGAATACCCGGTATTCGCCGGTGGGCAGACCGTCCGAGGTATACGTGCCATCCGGGTTGACCGATGGACTACCAAACGACTCCCCGGTGTGGTATTCGCTGACATACACCCAAACGCCGCTTGGAATGGGCGTCACGCCGTCCGCTTCGGTGACTTTGCCGGAGATGCTGCCGCCGACATCGAGCGTGAAATCGATGTCCGGCGTGTCGTTTGGTGACGTCACCGTCACCGGGTTGGCGTTGCTCTGCTGCCATCCTGTGTTGTCGTAATACTCCTGAATGAAACCGGGCGCAATCGCCTTGACTGCGTACTGTCCAGATGGAAAAACGCCGGTGCTATAGGTGCCATCCGGGTTGGTAGTGAAACAACCCCATCCGGCCCCGTAGTAATTGAGGTCATACGCGCACACCTGGGCATCGCCGATAGCCGTCACACCATCACTTTCATAGACGGTGCCAGTGATCGCGCCACCTAGCTCCAGTGTAAAATCGATGCCCGGCGTGTTGCCGGGTGCGGTCACTGTTACCCGATGCGCCTCTTGCCAATAAAGTTCGTCTTGATAGTATTCATTGAGATAGGTGTCAGACCGATCATATGCGTACAGTCGGTAATCGCCGCTTTCCAGTCCAGTGAGGGTATACGTGCCATCCGGATTGGCGTCGACGCAAGTCCAAGCGACCGGCGAATCATAACTCTCCACACACACGCTCGCCGTGGCAAGCGGCGTGACCGCGTCCTCCAGATAAACCGTGCCGGATATCGTGCCGTCAGGATCAGGCATAAAGAGTACGTCAAAAAAGCCGTCACCTGGGATGAGATCAAGCGGCGCGGTGTTCATATGGCCGCCGAAGTACGACACCGAGTCCGCAGCTATTTGCGGGTCCAGTGTTGTTGGAGGTGCGGTGAAGGTGCCATTCAGCGTTACCGGCCCTGGCGATGCCGCCTCGGCGGTCAATATAGATTGGGATAGCGTTTGAAAGGGTAACTGAGGAGTTGCGATCAGAGTAAAGAGGATCAGCACGACCACGACGACGACGGTACGCGAGTATTTCATTTTTAAGGCCCCCTGATATTTTGGTATGTAGATTGGGTTATGAGTGAGGGGCCTCAGGCATTTGACCAAACACGATGGCATGTTGTGATCAAAGAACTCTTGTTTCAGTGTGGCGTCATCGAATGGCACAAGAGAATAGAAAACATGCTAAGACCTGGACAATTGGCCCCAGAAATAACCTTTTTCCTACCCGCTTGAGTGTGATCATCCCACCGATACAGCAGGGGGATGATCACAGATACATCTATTTAAGAACATACTGATAATTATGTCAAGATAATACGCGCGGTAATAAATATTTGCGTAATAAAAAACAAGGTTATTTGTGTTTTTGGCCCGCCTTCCCGCTTGCACATGCTAAAGCTCGGACGTCCCTACTGAGGAAAATCACAACCGGAATCCGCTCAGGTGTTGGTGTGCATAACCGCCTGACGTGGTACACTGGACACGGTCTGATCGCCGCTTGGGGCGTGTGCGCCGCCACCGCTGCGGAGTATGCGGTGCATGAACGTGTTGCTCGTTACGCACCACGCGCTGCCGGTTTCACCTTCACTGGGAATCGCGTAGCGTATCCTGGCTTTTTCGATTATTTCAACGCTATTGGGGTTGAGCCATTCAAGTGGGCCTGGTACTGGGCGACCTTTACCGGCCTGAACGCTTGACGCTTTTGCGCCAGGCTGTGCTAACTGCCGAATGTTCTAGCCGGTGGAATAGTCCATCTTTGGACATTTTTACATGATAGGTTGATTTACGTCTGCTGATGGAAGGAAATGAATGAACATCGTCATTGTTTCACACTATGCACTACCCCACCAGGGTGGCGTCGAGACACTTGTTGATCAATTGAGCCGCCGGTTGAGTGCGCGAGGACATACTGTTACCCACCTGTCTTCGAATATTGGATCTCCAGATTCTACTACGCAGGCGCAGGATGATCCTTCAATAATTCATGTGACGATTCCTGCCCTGAATTTTCTGGAGAAATACGCTATTCCATACCCTATCTTCAACATCTTTCGGCTCTACCGGGCGCTCCGTTTGGTGCTACAGAACGCTGATGCCATCAACGTTCAAGGGATGCTTTATATGGATTGCGTTCTGGCAGCATGGATGGGCCGACGAAGAAAAATCCCGGTAATCCTGACGGAGTATCCGGGCATTATAAAATACGACAATACCCTTACGAATTTCGTCGAGAAATTAGCCTTTCGGACGCTTGGGCGATTTACAGCAAGAAATAGTGACTGTCTTGTTGTTATCAATGAGCGAGTGGCCAAGGAATTACAGCCATTTTTACCTTCAGAAATGCCGGTTATCAAAATCAATGTCGGGGTAGATACGACAACTTTTGCTCCCGCTACACCATCGCAAAAAGCGGCGTTGCGGCAGAAGTGGGGATTCACTAAGTTCACGGTTCTATTTGTGGGGCGATTTGTGTTTAGAAAAGGCATCGATTTGCTGACCGAAATAAACTCAGAGCAGTTTGAATTGGTCATTTGTGGGCGTGGTACCCCGCCTCCAGCTACTCCTAATATGCGTTTTCTGGGATTTGTTTCCGAAGAAGAGCTGTTGGAGGTTTATCAAGCGTCTGATTTGTTTCTGCTTTTGACAGATGGCGACGATTTTCCTCTGGTAGGTTTGGAGGCTGTGGCCTCCGGATTACCGGTCGTTGCTATTGATACGGTTGCGAATCGCGAATATCTAGACGAAACAATGGCCGTGTTTGCCGAACGAACCCCTCAGGATTTGCTGGTCAAAATCCACGCGTTAATCGCTGATCGGACTAAACACGAACAAATAGCACTTTCAGCCCGGGAGCGTGCGGTTGCTTACTTTGATTGGGAACACACAGTCCAGGCCTATCTGGACTTATACGAAGGCCGGATGGAAGATTCTGCCGTAAAAGAGGGGGGATAATTGGGGGAAATGGTCTTTGAAAGCGGGTTGAACGGATGGGGTTGTATAGGCCCTTCAGTCGATAGCCCGGACGTAACTTTGCCGTTAACCGGCTTTGACGTCAGCCGATCCAGGGTGCATGAAACGCTGGTAACCGACGACCGCGAAGCCGGTGATGTTGATCAGGCCGGAAACCAGGAAAAACACGGTCAGGTCAACGGCGATACCGAGTTGGACCACCCACACGAGCGCCACCAACTGCGTTGTTATCGAAAGTGGCACGGCCAAAACCAGGCGCTCAAGCCAATGCGTATTTTCCGGCAGCAGCGCAAGCCCCAGGCTGAGGCCGGGCATGACAAACAAATACGGCGGAACGACAATCCAGGTCAGCACATCGCTGCCTGCCGCGCGCCAGCGCAGCACAATCGTGATCACCGTCAGCAGCGTAAACGCGCCGAACATCATCAGGGGATCGAATCGCTCCAGCCGGTACGAATCGCCAGCCGCAGCCGGACGCAACAAGCTGTACACTGCTGCGGCGATGGCCGTACTGGTAGCCAGTTCGACCACGATTTCATAGGGGCGCACCTTGTCGTAGTAGTAATACACCATCAAATACATCGCGCCCGCGACGATTACGCCTATCCCGGCGCTGATGATGATCTGCCATACACGGGGCGCAAACCTGGCTTCAGCCGGTTCGCCCGGTTCCCCGCTCAACAGAAATGCCAGGAAAAAACTGAGCACAGCCGCCACCGCGGTCAGGTTATCGGCCAGGTGGTAACGAAAATCGCCGGACAGCTTGTGGCTCAGATCGGCGACGAACATCGCCAGGATGCTACCGAACAACAGGACGACAAATGCAGCGACCAGCACCGGCCTGATTTGCCGCACCCGCGCGTGGACCTTGTTTAGCATAGCCGCCTCAGACTCTCGCTCAGTTCTCATTTTCGATCACAATATTACGCGGCAAGTTGATCTGGACAAGGTGTTGGTAGCTGCCCCGGCTGTCTTCTATCTGCACCCACAGCGACACCCTGTACGTTATGCCCGGCGTGAGCGTGACCGGCTCGTCAAACAAGATCGTCGCTTGTTGAGACGCCTGCGCATCAAACGCGTGAAAATCACTGCGAAAGATGACGTTATTCGGATCGTCCACCGGGCGCACATCGATCAATGCGCGATAATCATGGGGGCGAACGTCCCGGTTGATCAACTGCATGGTCATGACCAACTGAGGGGCACGCGTAGTCAGGTTAACGTCCAATATCCTCGGGTTGCTGAGATGGATTTCGTAGGTAGCCTGGCGCAGCGTCACAATGTTGTCTTCTGTCGTGAGGTCCTGTGGGCGCGGCTTGTATTCGGGCAGCGCTTCGCGGACCCAGGACCGGATGCGAAATGGCCTGGATTGATCCCAGTCCAGGTCGTCAAACGTAACGGTTATTTCGGCATGAGGATCAAGAGGCCCAAAACTTTGACGCGGCGCCTGGTAAAACGACAATATCGCGCCGCGTCGCAGCACTTCGTACCAGACTTCCCCCACCAGTTGATACTGCACCGTGCTGCGTACCGTGATCTGAATCGCGGTAACATCCGGCGGCGTGCCGATTTGCTGCACGTTGACCACTTCTACCGGGGCGGTTAACTTCACGACACGGTCGAAGGGTGATCCGTCCGAGTCCGTGTAGGCGTAGACCCCGGCCAGCAGCGCCACGCCGATCAGCAGTCCGATGATTGACCTCACCACGTCAGTTCACGACCTCGTAAATCTGAATTCCGGAGTTATCAAAGACCAGTTCCATGCGCGGGTTCGCGTTCATCGCCAACTGCGTGCGGAACGGATCGGGGATATCTACGCCCGACCGGACAACCACAAACCGCACGTGCCGCCGGTCAATGACCTCGTCCATATTATATAGGCCCATCATCACGGCGACCGCATCCTGAGCGATCTCCAACTCCTCCGGATTCCCCACCAGATCAGGGGTGAGCGCCATCATCAATGGGTGGTGAATCAGGTTTGCCATGTGGAACCCCAGAAATGTACCAACGACCACCACATCATCCGGCTGACTGTAATCATTCAACCACGCCATCGCGTCGAATACTTCGGGCGTCAATGCCTGGTAATATCTCGTGTTTTCGCGGGCGCGCACCAGGGATGAGGATCCAAAAAACACCGCAAGTAGGAGCGTGATCACTACCCGGGAGGGCACCCGGCGGAAAAATAACACCAGGCCGACCGCCCCAAACGTAAGCGGGATCGACAGAAAAAACAAGCCGCGCGTATAGTAAAAATCAATCTTTAATATCCACCCATAGGAAAAAACGAGGCTGACTACCGCGTAACAGGCAACCAGTACCTTGGCGGGTGCCTCGACGAAGCGCAGCCGTAAAAAATAGATGAAACCACCCATCAAAAAAACGAGCGACAGCGGCTCGAGCAATCTGGACCATGTTTCCCAATTAACACGGGTCGGGTCAAAACGGTTGCCTGCGCCGGCAGCCAGCACGTTCGGCGCGCTTAGAGTCAGGCTCAACTCGATGGCACGCCACGCCACCGGCAGGCCAATGATCGCCCCCACTATTCCCACCGGCAGCAGCTTTTTAAGGCTGGTGACCGGCTGCGCGATCAAAAAGATCGCGGAGAACAGCGCCAGACTCAAACCGATCCACAGGGTTGAGACATGGTGGATCGACATCGAACCGGTTACGACCAACACCGCCAGGATCAGGTGTTTGCGGTCCGGTTCCTTCCAGTAATCCAGCCATGTCACAAAAACAAAGGGTATCAATGCCAAAACAAGCAAATTAGGGTAGCCCGCCCATGATATCATATCCAGCGCGATAGGGGACAGCGCGGCAAAAAGCGCGGCCACGGCGGCAGCATCGAGGCGTTTGAATACCCGCCAGGCCAGGAGATACACGCCGCTAATTTCAAGCCAGGCCGTGATCAGAATGATGGGCATGATTTCCATCACGCTGCTGCCGGAAAGATCGGCCACCGAAGCATAAAACAGCACCGGACCCGGCAGAGCTGTCGCGTTTGTTTTGCCGAGCTGGAAATAGGGCATCGTTTCGAGCAGGTGACCACTGGACAACACGTGGTTGGCTTGCAGTACGATCTGCCCGTAATCGGCCCCGGAGGGATAGGTCTGCAAAAAAAAGGCATACCCGCGCAGGAAAAAGGCGGTTAGCAAGGTTGCAAACACTACCAACCACGATTGGTAGGAAAAAGGCAACACCCTGGAAGAGTTGCTCCCAGGTTGTTGCCCTTTTTCGGTAAATAAGAACGTGATCAGGGAAGAAAACGATCGGGTTACATAGCGTTGGCTAATCATAGTTCCTTTTGACCCCTGTGTACCCATTTACCCTCAATTGGCGCAGCCGGGTAACACCTGAGCAGGTCAAATTGAACACTCCTTGCGTTGCGTACCTCACATCTCGTTCACGTCCAGAACCGCCAGCATGTGAACGAATGCCTCATGCTGCTATGCAGCCCTAAAAGCCTGATGATTCGCCGGTCCCCTGAGTGGGCACGGCTGACTAGTCTGCGATGTGATGCGCAAACACGGCACGTCTACGATACGATCTGAATCGTTGCAGCGTGGTAGCCGTTAAAGGTCAGGCTGTAAACTCCGGGCGGGATACCCTCGAGCGGGAAATTGGTCAGGAACAGACCGAAGAGCAGGATATCTACCTCATAGAAGTAATTCGTGCCTGCCAAACCAATTGTGATTGTTTCCAGCGAACCCGGCGTCACATGACCGGCGATAGGCAGATACTTCTGCCCGGGATTCATGGGGTACACTTTGTCGGGATCGGTAACAAAGCCCTGATCCTGACCACCGGGCTTGGGGGCCAGCGTTACCAAGAACCCGGCTGGTTTCTCACCATACTGTGCATTGACCAACCCCACACTCGGTACAAGCACCATGACGATCATCGCTACAATGATGATCTTCCGAAGATTGGACATCGAACCCTCCTCACTCACACATGAGTCTAGATTTGTTGTGGCCTGAAAGTTTCAGAAACTTAACTTAGTGTACTCTTTGTCGTCCTTCCGCGCAATAGAGTATTTGACCAAATTGCCTAAATTCAATAAAATGCTGTGCGATTACCTTGTAACACGGGGTTTGTGAACGATTAAACAAACTGAAGTATGAGGTGATTCTCTATATGTCTAGAGTCATGCTCTTGGGGAAATGATAGGGGCTAAATCAGATGAGCAAGCAACAACACATTCGCGGGTTGTTTTTTCTTTTTATCTGCCTGATACTCTTGATCGGCCTGGTGTTGACCGCCAATTCCTCAATTCGGGCCGAACAAGCTGCTACGGCTACGTCGATTCCGACCAATACACCGCGTCCCGCTGCCGAGGGTGGCGAAAGCACGTCTCCCCCTGCCGACGAAGTGCAAACTATCACGGTCAACCTCCCCGCTGACAACGTACCAGAAGATCAGATACTACGTATTGAATCGTTTGAGGTTGACAAAACCACCTATTCACTTGAAGCGGTGCGCGTCGTGGTCCGTAACCTGTCGGATACCCCCGTTGACGCATGGGGATGGTATCTGTTGGCGCTGCCCGGTGAGCCGGAACCCTGGAATCGTTCTGTATACCACTCGCCAGAAGAACCGGTCGAGCAACTGGCCCCTGGCGAGACAGCCACGTTCGAATTTGGCGGCCCGAATGCTGAAACCGGCGAATTTGGCGAGGCCGTGACGTTTATTGGCGAGTTCCAGCTTTCGATGTGGGTGCACCGTGTCGATCCAGCAACCGGCGAACGTATCCATGCCGACGGCGCAGCCTACGATGACCCCATTGTGATTGGCCCTGGACCCTTATTTTTGACTATTGACGATGTGCGTTTGATCGTCAACGACCCGTCTCAGGCTGAGAGTAACGCTACGGTAAACGTCAAGTTTTCGATCCACAACTACCGCAATACGGAAGCGGAAATCGGGCTTTCCTACAGCATCGCCTCGCCTGATGATCCAACGCCCTGGCTTACCGGAATTTTTAACATGCCGTTTAAGTATTTCACCGTGCTTCCCAACCAGCGCTACACGATCACGTATCAGCATACGCTGACCCTGCCGCGCGGTAGTTACGAACTCACCGGCTGGCTGCACGAGGTGGTCAACGGTGAACCGGTGCACCGCGCATCATACCTGTACCCAGAACCGGTGGGTTACTAACGAATCGCTGGGCGGGCACCAGCTGTCAACCTCCGGCTCAGGGCTGGAGGCCGAAAAAGGGGTGGATTTCAGTGCTTGTAGAAGAACAGCTCAACACGGATCACCAGGAACACGAAGATCCTCAAGCCAGCGAAGCGGTCGCTGCCGTCGAGCTATCCATTGTCATGCCCTGTTTGAATGAGGCGGCCACCATTGAAACCTGTATCACCAAAGCCCAGACTGCCTTAACCACAGAGGGTATTGCCGGGGAAATCATTATTGCCGACAACGGGAGCACCGATGGATCACGCGAGATCGCACGTCAGGCGGGCGCGCGGGTCATTGAGGTTGAACACCGAGGTTATGGCTCGGCATTGCGGGCGGGGATCGCGGCATCGCGCGGCACATATGTCATCATGGGCGATTCGGATGACAGCTATGATTTCAGTGAGATCGGGCGGTTCGTCGAAAAGCTGCGCGAAGGGCACCAGTTGGTCATGGGCACGCGCCTGAAAGGCAAAATCCTGCCGGGCGCTATGCCCTGGCTGCATCGCTGGATCGGCAATCCCGTATTGACGTGGCTGGCCAATCTGTTCTTTGGCACCCGCCTGAGTGATTATCACTGCGGGCTGCGCGGTTTTGATCGCCAGGCGATCGATACGTTGGGACTGAACACCTCCGGGATGGAATTTGCCTCCGAGATGATCGCAAAAGCTGCGCTTCACCGGTTGTCGATGGCCGAGGTCCCGATCACCTACCATCCGGATGGGCGCACGCGCCCGCCGCACCTGCGTACCTGGCAAGACGGGTGGCGTCATCTCCAGTTTTTGCTACTGCTCAGTCCAAACTGGGTTTTCCTGTATCCGGCCCTGTTGTTTATTGGGCTGGGCGTCCTGGGCATGGTGGTGCTGCTGCCCGGCCCGCAGACGGTTGGACCGGTCGGACTGGACGTTCATACGCTGCTCGCCGCCGGGATCGCGATCATCATTGGCAGCCAGATATTGACGTTGTGGCTGACGGCCAATCTGTTCGCTCGCAGCGTCGGGCTGCTGCCCGCCAGCCAGTTTTTTGCAGACGTCTCAGCCCGTTTCACGCTGGGCAGCGGCCTGATCACCGGTGTGCTGTGTGGCGCGGTCGGATTGGGGCTGACGCTGTGGGCGCTGGAAATGTGGGCGAACGTGCAGTTCGATGCTCTCGACTACCAGCAGGCCCTGCGCCGCCTGATCCCCGGACTGGTGATGCTGGCGCTCGGTGTACAGGTGCTTTTTGCGAGCTTCATCGTATCACTGCTCAACTTCAAAGCGACATTCCGCTAAAACGCTTCACATCACAGGCCGCTGAAAGTATGACTCAGCGGCCTGTCTGGACCTGCCGTTACTCTTCCGTTTGATCGGCCTCCTGGTCGGCGGGCACGGGACGCCATGCCGGGAACATATTATCTCCCTCTCCATCCGTCATGCGGCGCGCGTTCGAACCGTCGGCATCCATCACGTAAATGTCCCAGTTTCCCTCTTCATTGGACATATACGCTACCTGCCCGCCGTAGGGTGAATACGTCGGATCGCCCGTGAAGACCTCGTCTTCTGCGAGAACGTGGCGGTTGCTGCCGTCGGCGTTGATGATGACCAGGTCAAAATCGCCGGTTTCATAGGCTTCCGACTCGGCAGACACAAACAGAATCTGCGAGCCGTCCAGCGACCACACCGGCTGGAAATCCCACAGGGAGTCAGTCAGCCGGGTCAGGTCACCGCTGGCGATATCCAGCACGTACACATCCTGCTGGCCTTCACGATCGGAGATGAATACCAGGCGCGTGCCATCCGGCGACCAGGCCATCATCGTATCGCTGCCCCCGTCGTTCGTCAGGCGCTTTTGGTCGCTGCTGTCCGAATTGCCCATATACAACTCGGCGTTGAAATCACGCACCGACGACCATGCCATTTTCTCGCCGCCCGGTGCCCAGGCGGGGTCCATGTCGATGTTGCCTTCCATCAAAACCGACATAGCTGCCTGGGCGAAGCTCATCGTTTTGAGTCCGCTGCCGTCCGTGTTCACCTGGGCCGGGTTGAACTTGCCCCCCCGGTTCGAGAAGAATGTGATCAGGTCGCCACTGAAGGCGAAACTAAAGAAGAAGTCGTCACCTTCACCTTCTTGCGTCAGGTTGGACAGCGTGCCATCCGGCTTGAGCAGCATAAGGTCCCAATCGCCAGCCCGGTTGGACATGAAGGCCAGCTCGCCGCGTGTCTCGCCCAACTCGATGGTATCCGAGTGCAATCGTCTATATACAAGGACTGCCACTGCAATAACAAGTACGGCCACCACTAGCAGGCCGATCACGAAAACTCGCCTAAACCGTTTCATGGTGCTGATTCCTTTCTGCGCCTGCGCGCATCGCGTGTTGGCGACCAACACACGACCGAGTGTGAGATAACGACATGATCAAAATGGCAGCACCCTTCCGGTTGTTGCTCCCCGCAATCATTATGCTACCATAAATAAAAAATAAAGGGAATCGGTCTGGGCGCAACCAGAAGTTGGAAACCGCCCCCAAAATGCGTATAACCAGAAGGTCCGTCGTTGAACCCTGGTTTATCGGTAATGAGTTGACGAGCGCTGTGTTTGGACGGTATATCGAAAAGGAAACTGGACAATGCGAGGAACTAACCATCCCACATGCTCCTGGCGAGCGATAATCATCCTGATCGTGTTACTCAGCGTATCTTTCCTTGCGGCACCTGTGGTGGCCCAGGATGGCGAGTTTGATGTCGGCAACGATCTGACCATCGCGGCTTTGCGCGAACGGGAGATCGAAGGGAGTGATATCGTATTTGAACAGATGCTGGCGAATGGCCTTAACTATTCCCAATACATCATCAGTTATATCTCTGAGGGTAATAAGATATACGGGTTGCTGACGATTCCCTTTGGTGATGTGCCAGCGGGCGGATTTAAAGCCATCGTGTTCAATCACGGTTATATCCCGCCGGCCAGCTACCGGACAACGGAACGCTACGTGGCATATGTTGCTTCACTGGCAAGTCACGGATTCGTGGTCTTCAAAATCGATATGCGAGGGCATGGCAATTCCGAGGGGGAGCCGACCGGCACGTACTTTTCTCCCGATTACACCATCGACGCCATCGCCGCGCTGAAAAGCCTGCAAAAGCTTGATTTTGTCGATCCGCAGGGGATCGGCATGTGGGGGCACAGTATGGCCGGGAACCTTGTGCTGCGGGCGATGTTGGTTGAGCCGGATATCAAGGCGGGCGTGATCTGGGCGGGCGCAGTCTACAGTTACGATGATTTCGTCACCTACGGAATCTCGGACCCATCCCGCCCACCGGCTGACAGCACCGAGTCATCGAGCAGGCGGCGCGGGCGTGAACTCAGGGAAACGTATGGTGAACCCAATACAGAGGTCCCGTATTGGCACGCTGTATCCCTCACCGCAAACATTGACTATCTTCAAAGTCCTTTGCAGATTCACCATGCCATCAACGACCCGGTCGTCAACATCGGCTACTCGCTCGACTTGATCCGTGTCCTGAGCCAGCACGACAAGGTGTATGAATTTTACCAGTATGAAGGAGGTGGGCACGATATCGATTCGCCGTATTTTGACGATGCGATGCTGCGCACTATTACGTTCTTTCAAAAGGTCCTTTGAGCGCGGGACAGCCTGCCGGTTACCCCGTGTTTCTGGGAAAAGCCCGGTGAAAATGGCTTGACAGGCTTTCATCATCGGGCATATACTGATAACATCATTTGGGAGCGCTCCCGTAAATGGGACGGGTTTGACTCCTGTTTGCAGGACCACTGCCCGATCACCCGCCGCCTGCCGCCTGTTTCGTCACCATCGCGCCCTCATTGGCAGGCCGGACTCAGGTGACTAATTCTTTGCGAAAATGGGAGCGATCCCAAAAATGAGCAGCCCGTATGTAAGTGCGCAACCAGGGTGGGCCGCCCGTTTATCTTCATCTAACCGGCATACACCGGATACTCCTGATCACTCCCTCGTAACCCTTTTGCCCTTTTCGACACGGACAAGGATTGCCCTATGAAATACGGATATTTCGATGACGCCAGCCGCGAATATGTCATCACGCGCCCGGACACTCCGCTGCCCTGGATCAATTACCTGGGTAGCCAGGCGTATTTTGGCTTGATCTCCAACACAGCTGGGGGATACTCGTTTTACTGCGATGCCCGCCTGCGCCGCCTGACACGCTACCGCTACAACAACGCGCCGTTTGATGTCGGCGGGCGCTATCTCTACCTGCGGGACAACGCCAGCGGCGATTTCTGGTCGCCATCCTGGCAGCCGACGCGCCGTGATCTGGACGCCTACACCTGCCGTCACGGCATGGGTTACACGGTGATCAGCTCGACCTACCAGGGCATCGCTGCCGAGACGCGCTATTTTGTCCCGCTGGACGAAAACCTGGAAATATGGCAGTTCAGCATCACCAACCAGCGCAGCGAGCCGGCGAACCTTTCGGTCTTTTCATTCGTGGAATTTAACCTGTGGGACGCCTACGACGATATGACCAACTTCCAGCGCAACTTCAACATCGGCGAGGTGGAAGTTGAAGACGGCGTGATCTACCACAAAACCGAATATCGCGAGCGGCGCGACCACTTTGCCTATTTTGCCTGCTCCGCCGGGCTGGCCGGGTTTGACACCCAGCGTGACGCCTTCCTCGGCCCGTATCGCGGGTTTGACAACCCCGCCGTCGTCGAGGCGGGGCAATCGGCCAACTCGATCGCGCACGGCTGGGCACCGGTCGGATCGCACCACATCACATTGGCCTTAGCGCCCGGCGAATCACGGCAGATCGTCTTTGTGCTGGGCTATCACGAGAATCCGCGCGATGACAAGTTTGACCCGCCTGGATCGCAGACCATCAACAAGCGCACGGTCAAACCGGTCATCACCCGCTATCTCGACGGCGATAGCGCGAGCGCGGCATTCGAAACCCTGCGCCGCCATTGGGATTCGCTGCTGAACCGGCTGTGCGTCGAAACGCCGGACGAGCACGTCAACCGCATGGTCAATATCTGGAACGCTTACCAATGCATGGTCACCTTTAACATGTCGCGCTCAGCGTCGTTTTTTGAGTCCGGCGTGGGGCGAGGCATGGGCTTTCGCGACTCCAGCCAAGATTTGCTCGGCCTCGTGCATATGACGCCGGACCGCGCCCGCGAACGCATCCTCGACATCGCCGCAACCCAGTTCGAGGACGGCGGCGCATACCACCAGTACCAACCGCTCACCAAACGCGGCAACAAGGCGGTCGGCAGCAATTTTAACGACGACCCGCACTGGTTGATCCTGGGAGTGATCGCTTACATCAAGGAAACAGGCGATTGGTCGATCCTGGATGAGCCGGTGCAGTTCGACAACCGGCCTGGCAGCGAACAGCCACTCTACGAACACCTGCGGCGCTGCATCCAGTACACGCTGGATCGCCTGGGACCACACGGCCTGCCGTTGATCGGGCGTGCGGACTGGAACGACTGCCTCAACCTCAACACCTTCTCCAGCGAGCCGGGTGAATCGTTCCAGACCGCCGACGTGATGGATGGCAAAGTCGCCGAATCGGTGTTCATCGGCGGGTTGTTTGTGCTGACGGCAACCGAACTGGCCGAGTTGGCCGAGCAGCGCGGGTTGAGCGATGACGCCGGGCGTTTCCAGCGAGCGGCGGCGCGGATGACAGCTACCGTCAACCAACACGGCTGGGATGGCGCGTGGTTCCGCCGTGCCTACGACCACTACAGCCAGCCGGTCGGTTCCCAGCTCTGCGACGAGGGCCAGATCTTCGTCGAGCCGCAAGGGATCTGCATCATGGCCGGAATCGGGCTGGACGATGGCCGCGCACACCGGGCACTGGAGTCGGTCGCTGAACGGCTGGCGACGCCGCATGGCATCGTGCTGCTGAATCCGGCCTTCACCCAGTATTACGTGCACCTGGGCGAAATCTCATCCTACCCGCCCGGTTACAAGGAAAATGCCGGTATCTTCTGCCACAATAACCCCTGGATCATGGCTGCCGAGGTGCTGGCCGGTAATGCTGACCGTGCGTTCGACTATTACAGGCGCATCTGCCCGTCGGTGCGCGAGGCGATCAGCGAGGTGCATCGCTGCGAGCCATATGTTTACGCGCAGATGATCGCCGGGAAAGATGCTCCCACGCACGGTGAAGCGAAAAATTCCTGGCTGACGGGCACTGCCGCCTGGAATTTCGTCGCCATCACGCAGTGGATTTTGGGCATCCGCCCGACCTACAACGGTTTGCAGATTGCGCCCGCCGTCCCGGATGACTGGACCGGGTTCAAGGTTGTACGCGTCTTTCGCGGCGTGACGTACCGCATCACGGTGCGGCGTGAAGGTCCCGGTAACACCGTCACGCTGGTCGTAAACGGGCAGCCGGTGGAGGGCACGATCGTTCCGCTGCCTGCCGGTGAGACGGAAACAGAGGTAACCGCCGTCATCGCCTGAGACGGCGTCCATTCCGGTGACATCACGAGGCCCCGCCGTCCGGTTGGGGCCTCGTTTGCGGATACATATCATCTTGCAGCACGCCTTGATCTGGTGCAGAATAGCCGCGCACAGCATAGGGATCGCACCACATGAATACGCCATCGACCGATACGCAGCCCGTCATTACCGCTCAAACGCTCCGCCACCTGTTGGCGTGTGAGCGCCGCGTCTGGCTGGACCAACATGGCGATCCCGCGCAGCGCGCCCCGGTCCCGCCGGAAACACGGCGGCTGTATACGCTTGGCATCCAGCATGAACAGCGCGTGCAGGCTGCGACGACGCACGAGATCGAGCCGGTTCGCGTGGAATCGTGGGCGGACGCCGTCGCCGCCACGCATGACCTGATGCAGCAGGGCGTGCCGGGCATCATCGGTGCGTGCCTGGAGCAGCGCGTCCCGCTCGACCTGGGCGGACGCACGTTTACCCTGCGCGGCCAGATCGGTCAACTGCGGCGGCTGGGAGAGTATGATGGGTATCGTTATGCCCCGGTGGAGATCAAGCAGCGTGCCGTCCCGGTAGAGGCGGATTACGTGCAGCTTGACCTATACACCTGGCTGTTGAGTTTTGTGCAGGAAACGACGTTGAATGGCGAGTTGTGGCTGGGCGCGGACGTCTACGGGCGGCCCCGGCGGCGCGTGTTACACGAATACGACGACGAGCGTTTGATGGCCGCGCTGACGCGCGCGGTGGCCCTGTTCGACTCGGTACCTGAACCGCCCGTGCGTATTGAACAGCACTGCACCGGCTGTCCCTGGTACAGCGCGTGCCAGGCCGTTGCGCAGCGCGAAAAACGCATTGACCTGCTGTACCGCGTATCGTCCAGGACACGCGCGAATATGCAGCAAGCCGGGATCACGACGCTGGCACACGTTGCGGCACTGGCTCCAGCCGATTTGCAGCGTATCAAGGGGATCGGGCCGCTCACGGCCCCGGTCATCCATGCCAACGCGCGGGCGTGGCTCGAAGAACGCCCCGTCAACCACCGGCCACTGCCCGCTGCGTGCTACCGTCCCGGCTGGATGTTCGACCTCGAAACGCTGGAAGTAAACGGCAGAACGGTCCCCTGGTGCATGGGCTGGTGTGACACCGGGGGCGCGACGCAGATCGCGCTGGTCGCGCCGGTGCAGGTGCCGGAACCGCTGGCCCTGCCAGATGGACAGGTGATCACGCTCGTGCCGGACAGCGATTCCGCCTGGGAAGTGCTGGCCGCGTCTGTCACCCGTCATGCAGGTGATGATAGCCCGGTCTATCACTGGAGTGGTTACGACGTGGGTATGCTGCGCACCACCGCCCCGCTGGACATACGCCAGCAGTTGGAGCCGCGCTTTCACGATCTGCACGCGACAATCACACGCGCGATCAGTTTTCCACTGCGCAGCACATCGATCAAGGTCATCTCGGCTTACCTGGGCTTCCCCTGGCCGGGGTATAACGATTGGTTTGCGGCCTACCTGGACTATAAATACTGGCTGGATGGGGGCGGCCTGGACGTGTTGGCTCGTGCCTGCATGTACCAGCGGGCGGACGTGCAATCCCTGGCCTGGGTCTGGCGCTGGTTGGTGGAATCTCATCCGTCACAGGACGAAACGACCTGACAGTGCGATGGCTGTTCCCCGGACCTGGTGACCGGCTAGCGGGTGAGGTGATATACAGTCCCCGCGTGGCCTGTCGAGGATAGTTCCACCATTTGAGCACCGTGGCTTCACGTCCATAACACTATTCCCTTCGGGTTAGTTTTCGAGGGCTGCGGGTTCTGTGGGCGATAGCATCAGTCTGGATAGGGCGGAAGCACCTTGTGGAAAGTCCCGAATGAGATCCTATTTGACTTTTCTCCGGTGGCTGTCCGCACGCCTGGCAGCGATGTTCCCCAGGCCACGACGGCCAGACGGACCTCGTAGTCTCCGGGCGGCAGGTCCATGATGTCAAGCGTCTGAGTCAGACACAATGTTTTCCGGGCAGGCAGCCAGAATTCCTGGCGGAGTGCCTCCTCGCCATCTGGCTGGTAGAGGCTCAAGAATACGTCGTAGGTATTCGCTGGAATACCGCCACCGGCTGCCCAGGCCATCTGTACGTTCAGCGAATTGTCAGCTTCTGCTGGAAGCGGATCGACCAGATTCAGACTCAAAACCTGGGATGAAGGCAGCAAGTCGTCTCCGAAGCGAAACGCCGGCGGATCGGGTAACCGCGCGAAAAGCTGGAGCCAGAAATTGGGTCCCCCGGAATACCACCCACAGAACGCGTAATCCTCGGCCAACCGCTGCTGGAACTCTGTAGGTGCAAAAGCATCCGGTTCCATATCGTAGGCCACCCAAAAACGGGTCGCTGCCGCCATGTATTCCACGGCCTGCGCAATAGCACCGAAACGATCACCGTTATTCCAAATAACGCTGGGGACGAAAAAAACCGGGCTTTTCAGGTTGTGAGTATAGAACTCGAACGCGCGATCGTCGCTGTACGAGTAGCCAAAAAAAGCGAATGCATCGCCGGGACGTTCATTAGCATGTAGATTAGCAGCCAGCGCCTGCCAGTCAGGGCCGAAGGACCCGTTCAATTCAAGCTGGCGTGCGAACCTGACGCCAGGGCTGTGCCAGATGCCGGTCGCGAGCCACACTACCAGGAGCAGTTCCGGGCGCAGCCCGTGCTGGCTCAACCGTTCTATGCCCAGTGCGACCAGCAGGGCCAGCAGCGGCCACAGGGGCAGCAAGTAGCGAAGGCGCGATTGGACCAGGAGGTGAAGCTCGAAGTTGGTGATGGCGTACAATACCACCGCGGCGACCGTGATAAACCATATTGCGCTGCTGCTTCGTCCACGCGCCGTGATCGCGTAAGCCAGCACAATAACAAGCAGGGGCAGGCTGGCGTTGCTAAATGCATACCCAACGTTCAGCAGGATTTGGCCTGGGGTCATTACACGAGAAAACAGAGGATGATCGGGTACTGGCCGAGCCACCCGCCACATTGTCTCTGACCAGGGCAAAAAGAAGACACCTGCCAGCGCCATTACAATCATCACGTACAACCAGCGGCGGTCTTTTTTTACGCAGACGAGATGGTATAACCCGATGGCACCCGCCGGCATCAAACCTATGTAATTGAGATAAGGCAGACTCAGCATTCCTGCGAAAAGCCCCATTGCCGCCGCTCGATCAAACCGTCGAGCGGTGATCACGCGCCAGTACATCCACAAGGTAAAGGCAGTCATCGCGGTCAGCGCGGTGTACTGGCGCAGTTCGTGCATGTAGTATACCAGGACTGCCGACGAACTCAGCACGGCAGCGGCGAAAAACCCAACACGCTTCGAAACCATGACGCTACCCGCGCGGTACGTCGTCGCGACGGCGAGCATACCCCCAAAAAGCGCTAGCGCCCGGTCGGCAAATGGGGTCCAGCCCACGAGTCTGCCCCACCCGGCCAACACCCAGAAAAAACCGGGCGGGTTAAAGGGATCGGCGGTGGACATATAACGCCATATCCCAACCGGGGTAAGGCGGGGATAGTGTGCCCCACCGGCCTCCATCAGTGAATAAACCTCGTCGAACCAGAGGTTATCGCCGTTGAGGTATTGGCCACCTAACACCGCCGCCAACAGCAGCAGTGGAACAACCCAGCCCCATGATTGGTAGGTTGGCGAAGGCCAATGCAGCCCTTTGAGTCGCGGAGAAAACGGTTTAAGTATCATGGGTCAAGAGTAGCCGTTGGGCGAGTCAGGATTATTCCGGCGATCACGGGTTCGTCGATTTTCTCCCCGGAATGTGAAACATAGATGGTGAGCAACGAAACCGACGCCCGGACGTTATCAGGCAGTTCAGGTGGCGCATTGCCCAGGATTACCAGCGGGTCGGGCGATGTTTCAAGATACCAGGCGAGATAGGCTTCGTAATCTGGCTGAGAAAATAAAAACAGGTTACGAAGCGTCAGGCCAGGACGGCGTTCCTCGACAATGTGCAAGTATTGGAGCGGGACAATATCCCACCACTGACCCAAAACCGTGGCATCTGGGGGTATCGCCGCCATCAGATGTTCCGCGCGCGTGCGCACGGTGCGGTCCGTGCTGAGATCAAGCAGGGGGAAGTTGATCACCAGCAAGATCACGGGCAAGCCGAAAACGATCAGCGGGCGCACACGCGGCGGCGGGTTCAAGCGCCGTATGCCGAAAGCGATCATGACCGCCCACAGTAGATAGGTCGGGCCAAACATAGTTTCAACGTCGGAGACGCCGTAACACGCATAAAAATAGGTATAAGGTAAAAAGAAGGCCAGCCATATCCAGAGCAACCGCCGCTCAGCCTGGTAGACTGCGTGGAGACCGAGGGCACCGATCAAAACCCCGACGCCCAGATAATTGGCCCACAGGAGTGACAAGAAATGCCGCAGGTCAGGCAACAAACCATTGGCAAAAAACATCCCTGAAAACTGCCGCCCGCTGAGCAGCCACCAGATACCGCCAGGTGTCTGCAGGTCTACCGGCTGAAAAACTCCCCGCGCGTCGTAGACACCGGCAAGATTCAGGGCAGGATCAGCCGCGTAGCGTATCGGGAAATAGATCAGGGACAGCCCCAAAATAGCTGCCGCCAGCAACGCCGCTAACACGCTGTCTCGCCAACGAATATGTAACACGCGAAAGCTGATCACCATCCCCGGCGCGAACAGGATCGACGCAGGATGGGCCGCAACAGCCAGCCCAAATGCAGCGCCTGCCCCGATCAGCAGGTGCGAATAAGCAGGATTTTGGGCCGGACTACGGTACAGCATAACGACCATCGCCAGCACAAGCGCCAGCGTGAAGATTTGGGCGGCGTATACTTCAGCGATGATGCCCGCCGCCCATACATAGTATGACCACATGAAACCCAGCGTAGCACATACAGCCGCCCACCAGTGGTCGGTCAGACGGACCAGCAGCGTGTATAACACTGGTGCTGTGAGTGCGAGGGTAACGGCAGAAAAAGCGTTGACCCGGTAACTGAGGTTTCCGATGGGCAGCCAGGTAAAAACATGTGCCGTAATCAAGTACAGGGCGTAACCTGGCGCGTGAACGATGCCCAATTTCACCGCGCCGATCACCAGCTCCGCGCTGTCCAGGGCATAAAGTGTTGGAGCCAGCGTTTTTAACAGAACGGTCAGGCAGACCCCAAACAACACCACTTCCTGGAACCAGCGACGGTTCACAAGATGAACAATCGGCCCAGATGTCACGCTGCGCATGGTGCCAGACCTCTTTCACGGCAGCAAGCAGAACAAAAAACGCCGCCAAATACTCGGCGGCGCACTGATCTATACTTTTGGCGTGCTATTCTACGATGCCGGTTGGCAGCGGAGCGCCCTGCCATACGGCGTCATAGTTGGGTCCCATCGTCGACTTTGGAACCCACAGGTATTGGCAGACCCATATAATCTTGTAGAAGCTTTCGGTCTCGTCCTGGCCGATCACCCAAGCTGTCTTTGGCTGCGCAGCAGTTGCCCCGATGCTGTACTGGGTACTGGCGTCACCCCAATTGGGGGACCAGTAAAGCGGCGTGTCGCTCAAAAAACTGCCCACTACAGAACCAGCGGGAATGTCGATTTGGCATCCCGGTTCTTCTGCGCCGGGGTAATAAGGCGCTTCACCTTGCGCGGCCACGAGGCTCGACCAACTGAAATGTCCATAGGGCATTCCCGTCAGCGCGAATACGGTGGCAACGGTCAAAACAGCGGCGAATATTACACCCAAGAGCTTACGGTCTGATAACATAGACACTCTCCTTGTGATAATAGGACTGGTGCTTTATTGGGGAGATGCAGGGAAATCAGATTCCAACGAATTTGATGATCCACTTAACAGTGTAGTAAATCCCACCTACATGTAGTTTCCTACACCACCTTCTTTAAAGCATACTTGAAGTGGTTTTATTTGGCAATATAAAAATAGTGAAGCTCCACCGCCAGAGGCGGTGGCTTCTTGGTCAAGGCAGGGACACTACGAAGTATAGTTACCT
>CAYMTN010000055.1:0-25825 GCA_964393335.1 uncultured Anaerolineaceae bacterium | reverse complement strand
CAGGAATGGCGATTATCATCCATGTACCATAAGGGGCCACAAGATAGCGAGGGAAATCATGAGTAATCGGCCAATGAATCAGAAGCACCGGAAGGCCTGCCAGATTGAAACCAATGGTAATCGCCGCTCCTGATCCCTCCCAACGCCAGGCAATGCCCAATCCCAGGACACTCAGAACGCCGAATAGCGGGGGCAAGTTTTCAATGGGGGGATAATCCTCTGTCGCGTGCGGGTCTGCTTCACCAGTTGTCACCCAGTTCCAGGCATAGCCGATGAGCATAAGTAGTGTGAATGCAACGATCAAAGTTCCCCAGATCCGAGCAATCCAGCGTATCCGATTCGTTGTACGATCGTCAACGTTATCGACGTTCGGCATGATCTATCCTCCTTGCATTTTGATACGGCGCATAACGTTGTCGTGAGCCGAGGTACTTAGCGCCATTGGCAGTACAACAAGAAGGAGTGCAATTAGAAACGTTTTGCGTCGCATTTTTCTTTTCACCAGATATTTGATGGATTGGTTTTTGGACCTGATCAGCTTGTGATGGTCCCATAGCGAAATTCCGTCCACCAGAAACAAAACCGAAGACACCGCGCCATTGACGCGCCTATCTTCGGCAGCTTGCTTGATAATATGTGGTTGTCCGCCGCTACGATGTGGTCAGCGGTAGCTACAATCTATTTTATATCAGCTTGTGCCAGTCACCCCGGAGAGGTCTAGCAATTTATTCTGGAAACGCATTTCTTGGGTGCGGAATGTGGGCTGATCACCGCGCCGTTGTATGTAGTGCCCCTGTGATTACGGGCGTTCGGCGGCCATCGGCTGGCGCGTATCGACCAGCAGGATACGCACACCATTGTAACTGCGCTGCTCGATCACCTGGTCCTGGTGATCGCTGAGCCACGCGCCCATCGGCGAAAGGCTGGCGTCGAACGGGTCGAACTCCGGCATCAGGCCCATGCGGTGAACGTCCTCGTTGGGATTGCGGTAGACCACCCACAGCCGCACGGCGGACTGTTCCAGCGCACCGCCGTCGGGCGCGTCCGCCATCAGCAGGATGTGCGACGGCGACGGCGTCTGGGCGACGCGTTCGTCGGCCTGGAAATAACGCGAGAACGCTTCTTCCGTATTGTCGCGTTCGAGCACAATTGCGTCGCCAGGCCGGAAGCCCTCGGCGACGTAAGCCGCCGCGCTGCGCCAGTCGGTGCGCTGGTAGCTGCCGTCGTAAAACGAGAAGAGCACCGTATACAGCCCGGTCAGGATCACGACCGCCAGCGCGGCCCGCCAGACCTGCGGCGAGTAACGCATCAGGCCGACCGCCATCAGCACCAGCAGGGCGGGCAGGAACACTATGAAATAACGGTCCACGTAGATCGAGACGACAAAACGCGACATGATGTACACCGGGATCAGCGGCGCGACGATCAGCCACGCCCAGTACAGGTTGATCTGGTTCGTGCTGCGTTCCCGCAGGGCATGGCCGATGCCGAACACGACGCCCAACGTCACGATCATCAGGCCGGGCACCAGGTGCCAGCGGAAAACGCCGTCATACCCAAGCGTCATGTTCCACAGCGAAAGCGGGATGTCGCGCAGTTCGGGTTTGGGAATCCACTCAGAGGCAACTTCGTGCGGCTGGCTGAATACGATGTAGACCCACACCAGGGCCGGGATCGCGGCAATGGCCTGCACGACGAACCACCGGCGGATCAATTTACCTCGTTCGCGCGGCAAAAACGCGAAGATGATATACTGTGCGGCCAGCAGCGCCAGCGCGGTGAAGTGGGTCGAATAGGCGACCAGGCTGGTCAGTGCGAACCCGATCCAGTTCTTTCGTGAATCATACCCGCGCAGCAGCATCAGGAAAAAGTACGTGCTCAACACCGCCAGCACAAACATCAGGCTGTACGGGCGGGCGGTGCGTGATAACCAGACGTGGTATGGATTGACAGCCAGCAGCGCGCCAATCCACAGCGCCAGCTCGCGGTCCTGGTAGAATTGGACGATCAGAAGCATCATCAGCGCGATTCCGGCCAGCCCCAGCAGGGCCGAGGGCAGGCGCAGCAGCGCTTCGGTATAGTTCGGGAAGAGACGCAGCGACCAGAAATAGAACGGGCTTTGGTTTCCCGCCGCCATCAACGACGCCAGCGACTCGCTAAACGGGGCCTGGGCGCGGACGGCGGTCATCACTTCGTCGGTCCACAGGCTGGCCGCGCCGAGGTTCCAGACGCGCAGCACCAGCCCGACGACCAGGATCAGCAGGACGCCGCTGAAAAACGTACGGGGGCGGACTGTGGCCCGGCCAAAGCGCGTATCGGCACCGTAGTTGATACGCGGGCCGGCAGCCGTCCGGCCTACTCCAACAGTCTGCAATCGCATATGTCCCCCATGAGACAGATAAGGTCGATAAATCAGCACGCTGGCTGGTGTGTCGGTAGTTCGGCTGAGAACAGGGTCATTCGCACCGCACACCACCCGATCACGATTCGTAATACAATACGGGCCAGCGCCGATCTGGTTGCGACGTGAGCCGGATTGGTGGGCAAAAACGCTCACCCTGTTCCGGCAAAAAACACGCTGGCGTACCAGTATGCGCCACAAAAATATGTTGCACAATACTATCTATTGTGCCATCTTTTTTAAATACTTACCAATTCCATTAGCGTGTTGTGTGTTATGGTAATTGTGCGGCGAGTAGGGGAATGCCGGTCCGCATGTGCAAACGCCGCCGGTGGACCGTCAAAAGGGGGAACCCACCCCTGATTCTTTTGTTAACCTGCGCATTAGTTTGATGCGTCATAATTGTCTCGCATTTATGCCAATTGTCAAGCCCCCAAAAGCTGGGGGCAGTCGTTCCGGTTGCGTATTTATGCTGCACCGTGTAGAACTAATTGAGGAAACAAAACGAAGCCGCACAATAGAGGTTGGTAGTTGGTTTTTGGCGATTCGTTGTTGGTCAAACCGACTGTGTGCGTACGCGCTTTTACCAACAACCAACAACTAACAACTCCTTTTCCCATGATGCGAGTTCTAAATGGTTTGTCGATAAACTACTATGCACGAGTGTCTAGCGGGGAGCCGACCAGATGGCCATTCCACCAGTTTCTCTACCCGACGAAACCAAAGCGCGGTATATCCTGATCACCCAGTGTTTGCAGAACGATTTTTTCTTGAACACGCACTCGCGGCTGTGCCTGCCCGAAGACGAGGCGGCGCGCATGTTGTTGGGCAACCAGATGCCTGAGGGTGCGCTGGCAGCGCAGGCGCGTGAAACGGGCGCAGCGCCCGCGTCGCGCCGCGAGCGGATCGCCAATGGCATCAAACAGAATGTGGACCTGCTGCGCGATTACGAGGCCGGGGCGCAGTACGAGCCGCCCGGTTTTACCGTCGATGCGCTGGGGCGGCGGCGGGTGGTCGGCGGCACGGTCGAAAATGGGCCACTCGCGCAGTTTTTGCGGGCGGTGATCGAGCCGCGCATGAAAGCATCGGCATCGGCCCCGATTCCCCGCCTGCACGTGATCAACATCCGGGACTGGCACGAGCGCACGGCCTATTACGACTACGAGCGCCGCCTGTACGGGGCGCACTGTGAGGCGGGCAGTTACGGCGCGCAGTACCTGAGCGGCCTGGTACCCTGGCTGGCCCCCAGCCCGCGCGCCAACGACTATGACTGCAACCAGTTTGGGCCGCGCGGTTTTGTCGCGCGCCCGGTCAGCGAGATCGCGGAGCCGCGCCCGGAAGGCGCGAAGGAGTCCGGCGGCGATCCTGACGCCGCGCCGGACTCCATGCCGAGCGGGCTGTACGTGGTGCCGTACAACGCGAACCTGACGTATTATCACGTCCATTCCGACTCGGTGTTTGACTTCAAGCCGACGTTTTATTACACCGATGGGCATCCCACGCTGCACCCGCCGGACGGGCACGATCACCTCCCGGTATCCCCGCTGCAATACGCGCTCGAAATGGCGATGGCAGGCGAAACGACCGAAACGCTGACGTACGTGCTGGTGATCGGCGTGTATACCGACATCAAGATCAAAATCCTGCTCACCGGGCTGCGCAGCCGGTACACGCTTGAGAACCTGGGCGTGTCCGACGTGCTGACCGCCGCGCCCACCATCGAGCGGCACATCGGCGCGCTGGACTTTATTCACAAGGTGCTGCACCAGGTCGAGGTGATCCACAGCCTGAGCGACCTCGTCAGTTTCCTGGGCATGGCGCAATCCGAAACGGACGCGATCCCCAACGAGCAGGAGTTGATCAAGGGCAGCGTCCGGTATAAGGATTACGCGTCCTACTACCTGGACCGGCAGAACGTCATGGCCTACGTGGACAAACAGACTGCCGAATATGAGGCGGAGATCTTCAAACGCGCCGAAGACAATTATGGCATGGTGCGTAATATCAACCGCGTCGTATTGTGGTTAGGCGTGCTGATGCTGCTGATCGCCATTATTTTTGGCGTCGTGGCGTGGATTACGGACAAAACCAGCGTGTTTATGTTGGCCGGTGTGACCGGCGGCCTGACGCTGCTGCAAATCTTCCAGTTCTTTTTCTACCGGCCCGCCAACAACCTGCGCATCGACCTGGAAAATCTCGCCAAGACGAAGATCGCGCTGGAGAGTCACAGCCTGCGCATGGCGCTGCTGCGCTATCACCTGACGAAGGTCCGCTATCTCAACGAAGATACGCGCCTGACGGATGTCGTGCAGGATGGCGAAAAGATCGAAGGGCTGGAGACGCAGCTTAATCTGCAAGTCGAGGCGGATCGCCAGACGTATGAAGCACTGGTGGGCATTCGCTTCAAAGAAACGGCCCCCGGCGACTCCGAGTCTGCGGAAGGGACGCCGTAACCGGGCACGCCGCTTACCTGTACTGGATCAGTTCAATCGAATTGCCGTCCGGGTCGCTGAGTCCGCCCGCGACGGCGCGATCAGCCGCCTGGATGTCGCCCAGCTTTTTCCCCCCGGCGCGCACCCCGGCGGCGATGGTCTGTTCGACGTCGCTCACCACAAAACGGAGCTGCTGCCGGTTCTTCTCCGCGACGATCTGCGTGATCAGGTTCGGGCAGAAAAACAGCTCCAACTGGCCGAGTTTGCCGGTGTAAAAGGTGAATTCGCCGCCCGGTTCGACCGGGAGCAGGTCCGCCCCGAACACCGTGTTATAAAAGTCCACCATCGCGGGCACGTCATTCACGGCGATGGTGACGCGGTCAACTCCAAGCACCATACTCTTTCCTCTACTTGCCGACTCGTTTTCGTTTCCTGCATGAGTACAATAAGCGAAATTATATTGAGTGTCTTGCTTTCAGTTCACCTCACCCCCTGGCCTCGTTTCACTCGGCCCTTCCCCCTCTCCACGCGTGGAGAGGGGCGGACGAGGCGCGTTTCGCGCCGAGGCGGGGTGAGGTAAATTCACGATTTTCCAACACGATCGATTTGCTCGCCCCTAGCATAGTGCGCCGCCGCCGGGTGGTCAATGGGGAATCGCGCGATCCATCGGGTGCGATCCATCGCGCGCGATCAGCCGGTGGTTTTCATGCCCGCCGCGATGCCGTTGACGGTTTCCATGATCGCTTGCAGCCGCGCCTCGTATTCCGGCGTGCCGGGATCGACGCGCCGCAGGTCGCGCAGCAGCGCCACCTGGATGAAACTCAGCGGATCGACGTAGGGATTGCGCCGGTCGATGGAGCGCCGCATCACCGGGTCGGCGCTGAGCAGGTCGTCCTGGCCGGTGATGGCGCAGATCGTGCGGCAGGCGCGCGCGTGTTCGGCCTCGATCTCCCCGAAGATGGTCGCCCGCAGCGCTTCATCCCGCACCAGCCCGGCGTATTGCGCGGCGATGCCCATGTCGGTTTTGGCGAGGTCCAACTCCACATTTTTGACCAGCGCGCGGAAGAACGGCCAATCCTGGTACATGGTTTGCAGGCGCTCCAACCCCTCGCCATCGCAGTCGTCCATCTCGCAGTAATGCTCAAACGCGTGGCCGACGCCGTACCAGCTTGGGATGATGGCGCGGCTTTGCATCCATGAGAAGACCCAGGGGATCGCGCGGACCTGCTCGAAGCCGCCCGCGCCACGTTGCGAAGGCCGCGATCCGATCGGCATCAACGCGATCTCGTGGATCGGCGTGGCTTCGCGCCAGTAGTCCAAAAAGCCGGGCGTTTCGTACACAAACTGGCGGTACGCGCGGCGGCCTGCTTCGGCCAGCGTATCCATCGCCGCACGCCAGGCCGGCAGCACGGGCGGGGCGGATGGCGCGCAGCTTGAGATCAGCACCGCGTTCAAGACCTGGTGCAGGTGCCGCCGCGCGATGTCCGCGTTGCTGTAGCGGTGGGCGATCACTTCGCCCTGTTCCGTGATCTTGATGCGGCCCTGCATGGCGACCGGCGACTGCGCCAGGATCGCGCGGTTGGTCGGGCCGCCGCCGCGCCCGATGCTGCCGCCGCGCCCGTGAAACAGCTCGACCTGCACGCCGTAGCGGCGGCACATGTCGCCCAGTTCCTGCTGCGCGACGTACAGCCCCCAGTTGGACGCCAAATAGCCGCCGTCCTTGCTGCTGTCGGAATAACCGATCATGATCTGCTGGCGCATGCCGCGCCCTGCCAGGTAGGCGTGATACTCCGGCATGTCGAACAGCGCCGCCATGACTGCCGGGGCGTTGTGCAGGTCATCGACCGTTTCAAAGAGCGGCACCAGATCGACGTGGTCCTGAATCCTGACTTCGGATGCAAATAGCAGCAGCGTCAGCACATCGCTGGGCGTTTTGCTCATGCTGGCGATCACGGTGTCGATCACGTCCGGGCCGTAGCGGCGGTGCGCGTCCGCGATCATGCGCCACGTGGCGATGATCATGTTGGTCGTGTCGGAGAACGCCGGTTCGACCGGAAACAGCGGGCGCGGGTTGACGATCTCGCACAGCAACTGCACCTGTTTTTCGTCTTCGGGCAGGTCCAGGTAATTTTCGCAGATCTCGTAATGGCGCAGAATCTCGTCGATGGCCTGCGCGTGCAGCCGCGCATCCTGGCGCACTTCCAGCGGGACGAGATGCAGCCCGAACAAACGCACCTGCTGGATCAGCCGGTCCAGCTCGCCCTGCGCGACCCGCGCGCCCTGGTGCTCGCGCAGGCTGCCCGCGATCAGGTGTAGATCGGCCAGCAGCGCCGCGCCGTTGCGGTAGTCGTCTGCCGCCAGCCGCCCGGCGATGATGTCCATCATCTCGCGGTATAACTCGCCGGGATAGAGCGGGGTGGGGCGCGCCTGATGCACGGCGTCACACAGCGCGTCGGATGCCGGGACTTCGTCGGTGGACTGTGTGAGGTGCTCACGCAAGAACGTGACGCGTTCCAGGTAGTTGTCGCGTGCCGCCGCGCGCAGCGTGCGCAGCGTTTGCAGCGTGACCTCCGGCGTGACGTGCGGGTGCCCGTCCCGGTCGCCGCCGATCCATGATGCGTATTGCAGCAGCGGCGGCAGGTCGGACCAATCGCCTTCCGGGTAATGGGTTTCCAGGCTGGCGCGCAGGTCGTCGGCGATGTCGACCGCAACGTTCATGATCACCGACGTGATGAAATACACGCCAAAATCGACTTCGTCGGCCACCGTCGCGCGGGAGGCGCGGGTCGGGCGTGTCTGCCACAGTTCCTCGATCTCTTCGGCCAGGGTCTTTTCGAGCATGTGCGCCTCGCGCGGGAGCAGCGCTTCGCGGTCGCGGCGGCACATCACCTGCGCGATGTGGCGCAGCTTGACCAGCAGCTCTTTACGCTTGGCCTCGGTGGGATGCGCGGTCATGACGAGTCGCACGCCGGTGCGATCCAACTGGGCGCGCAGGTCATCCGCGCTGACTCCGGCCTCGCGCAGCGCGGCAATCGCCGGATCGATTTCCTCACGCAGCACGCCGTCTCGTTCGCGCTGGCGCAGCACGCGGATGCGCTGTTGGTCTTCCGCGATGTTGATCAACTGGAAATAGATGCTGAATGCTTTGATCAAGATGCGCAGTTGGTCCAGGTCGAGCGTGTGGATTGTGTCGGTCAGCGCCTGTTGTGCGACCTCACGTTGTGAGGCTTCACGCTGCGAGGTTTCACCACTGCGGCGGGCTTTGGCGTTGCTGCGCACGTATTCGACCGTCTCAAACGCGGAGTCGGCGTGCTGCTCGCGGATCACCGTGCCCAACAGATTGCCCAGCAGGTGAATGTCGGCGCTGAGCGGGCTGGATGAGCCGTTGTTGGTTGGCATACGTTGTACCTCGTGGTGTGTCTGGCTGCGCTGTGCTTGATCTTAACATTATCGCCGTGCAGATCGGTAGCGGGCGGCGCGTAGATGGTTGAAAACCCTCACCCCCGGCCCCTCTCCCGCCAAGCAGGCGAGGGGAGAATTGCCCGGTCACGTTTCCGCCCCATCGCAGGATTTTGGGGTTGGAAAGCATTAAGAATGCCTTGAACTTCGGGCGTTCCTTAACTTTACCTCATCCCCCGGCCCGAACGGCGGCTTCACGCGCGGAGAGGGGGAAAATCACGGGCGAGAAGTCCCCGCGCCATCGCAGGAGTGAGAGTCTGCTCAAGCAGCCGATTTCTCACGTAGTTTCTCAATGCGGGCGGCTCAACGCAGACGGTCGCGCAGCGCGGCGAGGTCGCCGGGCCAGCGTTCGAGACGCTTCTTTTTCACGTTCTCACGCAAAATCCACGTCACGTCGGGGTCATCCCACGCGGCCCAGGTCTGCATCTGCGCGAATCCGGCGGCGGGCACGGCGGCGACTACCACGCTGACCGAATAGCCGAGCGCCTGGCGCAGTGTGCGGACGTCTGCATCGCGCCGGACGCCGGGCGGCAGGCGGCGGATGGCGGCCAGCGCCGCGTAATGCAGGTCCAGCGCGTCGAGGGCGTGGCTCGCGTCTTCTAGCAGGTCCGGCTCCGCGATTCCGGCGATCAACGCGCGCCACTCGTAGGCCGTCGCGTCGAGCGACCAGCGGCGCAGGCGGCGCACCGTGCTGTCCCAGCGGCGGCGTAACAGGCGCTGCAAACCCATCGCCGCCGCTTCGCGCACGCGCCACAACGGGCTGCTGCCCACTTCGAGCAGCGTCGCCACGCCCGCTTCGATGTGCTGGAACGCGGCAGCCCACTCGCCAAACGCCACCGCGCCGCAGACCTGGGGCAGTTGCAGCGGCGAATCGGGATCGCTGCCAAATACGGCGGGCGGGTGGCGCGTGAGCAGCTCGCGCAGCAGCCATTCCATCGCCACGTAACTGCGGTTCAGCGACAGGTCCGGCGCGGCGCATACCGCGCTCACGGCGTCGGCAAATGCGGCGATCAGTTCCAGGTTGGCGCGGCGGCCCGGCAGGTTGCTGTGGTCGATCAGGTAATCCTCCAGCGCGGCGATATCCGGATCGAGCAGGTGCGCGCGTAAATCCGGGTTCAGGCTAAAACGTGCCAGCCGTGAATCGGACGGCGACAGCAAACCGGGGCTGTCCAGCGCGGCGACGAGCAGCGGGTGCAGGGCCTGGCGGTGCATTTCTCGTTTGTCTGACATACGGTAAAATCCTAATACTAAATACAGAGTCGACTTACATGGCAGGAGCCTGTTGTGTCTCAGCACCAACCACAGTTATGGGAATACTGCGAGCTGCGCCAGGAGATCGCGCAAGGTGTGATGCACCGCCAGTATATCCTGTTTTATCGCGCGGGTGAACCCAGCGAAGAAGTCAGCATCACCAACCGGGAGACGGCTATCGCCCGTCTAGGGCTGGAAGGATGGGAAATGGTCACCACGTCGGGGTCGTTTATGCACGACAGCAGCGGCTTCCGTATTTTTTTCAAGCGACCGTTTGAGACGCCATCGAACGATCAATGAGGTGACACGTGGCATTGCAGGTTGTGATCGGCGTGGGAGTGCTGGCCGTGCTGGGCGCGTACCTGGCCTGGCTGCGCCGGGCGAATCCGGGGTTGCGCTGGCTGCCCAGGCAGGCCACACGCGGCCCGCAGTCTGAACGCGGCCCGCAGTCTGAACGCGACCCACAGCCGGACCCCGGTTCGCCGGATATGCCACTGAAAGGTGACGTTCTTTTTCGACGGCTGGCAGAAGGATTGCAGGCCGTTTTTTGGCTGGCCGCACCCGATCACAGCCGTGTCTACTACGTGAGTCCCTACTACGAAACGCTCACCGGGCACAGCCCGGCCAGTCTGTACGCCGATCCGGCCTCGTGGCGGTCGGTGCTGAACCTGGCAGACCTGCAGCCGGGCGGCGAGTCGGGCAGGCCCCCGGACCTGGGCGGTGTCTTCGAGGGGGAATACCCGTTTGTGCGGGTGGATGGCAGCCCCGGTTGGGTCTGGGTGCGTATTCAGCCCGTCTACGGCGACGAGGGCACGCTGGTCGCCCAGTTGGGCGTGGTCACCGACATTACGTGGCGCAAGCGGTTGGAAGAAGCCCTGCAAACCAGCGAAAAAAACTACCGGAACGTGGTCGAACATGCCAGTGACGGGATTCTGATCATTCAAGACGAAGTGGTGAAATACTGCAACCCCCGCCTGACGAGCCTGCTCGGTTATTCCGTCGAGCAGATCGAAGGGCAGTCGTTCGAGCAGGTGGTAGCCCCCGAATTCCGGGAGCGGTTGCTGGGGATGCACCGCCGCCGCGTGGAAGGCCAGCCGGAGCCTACCCAGTACGAAACAAGCTTGCAGCACAGCGATGGGCACCTGTTTGAGGTCGAGGTCACGGTTGGCAGCACGGAATATGACGGGCGACCTGCGTTTTTGGCGTTTGTGCACGACCTGACCGAGTGGAAACGCGTCGAGGTCGCGCTGCTGCGCAGCGAGGAACGCTACCGCAGCCTGTTCGAAGAATCCCCGGTGGGGTTGTGGGAGGAGGATTTTTCGGCGGTCAAGGCACGCCTGGACGAGCTGCGGGGGCAGGGCATCCGCGATTTTCGCGCCTATTTTGACGCACATCCCGACGACGTCGCGCGCTGCATAGCGCTGGTGAAGGTGCTCGACGTGAATCGCGCCACACTGCGGATGACGCGGGCCATCGATAAACGCGCTGTGCTGGACAACTTGAAGCGCGACCAACCGCCCGACGCCATCGCGTTGATGCACGAGCAGTTGATCGCCGTCGCCGAAGGCAAACTGTCGTTTAGCGGGGAGGGCGTCGGCCTGACAGTCGGCGGCGAGGAGTTTTATATTCTGCTGACGTGGTCGGTGGTGTCCGGCTACGAAGATTCGCTCTCAAAAGTGATCGTGTCGATGCGGGACATCTCGCTCCAGAAGGCGGCGGAAACCGCGCTGCGCCAGGCCGAAGCGCGCAGCGATGCGATCCTGTCCGCGCTGCCTGACCTGATGTACCGCGCCAACCGGGACGGCGTTTTTTTGGACGTTCGCGGTGTGACGAACGTATCCATGCCGCTGGCGGCGGCAGATAATGGGGAGAACTACGCTGGCAAAAACCTACATGATATTCTGCCCAGGGCCGAAGCCGACCTCACGCTGGAACACATCCGCCGTGCGCTGGACACGGGCGCGATGCAGATCGTAGAATACGGCCTGCCGACGGTCGATGGCGACCGGGAGTATGAATCGCGCATTGTCGCCAGTGACGCCGACGAAGTGGTGTCCGTCGTGCGGGATATAACGGAACGCAAACGCGCAGAAGCCGAGCGCGAACACCTGATCGTCGAGCTGAACGCCTTTGGCCGCACGGTGGCGCACGACCTGAAAACGCCACTGACCGCGATCATAGGTTATACCGAAATGCTGACCGACGAATTCCGCACGCTGTCAGAAAACGAAATCCGCGAATTTCTGTGGATCATCGAGCACGATACCCACAAGATGAGCCGCATCATCGATGAGTTGATGCTGCTTGCCAGCGTGCGTGAACTGGACGAGGTCCACATGCGCCCGCTGGACATGGCGTTGATCGTCACCAGCGCGCTGGGCCGTTTGGGGTACATGATCAAAGAGCGCGATGCCCGCGTGATCCTGCCCCTGGCGGGCTGGCCGCTGGCGCGCGGTTATGCGCCCTGGGTCGAAGAGGTGTGGGCGAATTACCTGAGCAACGCGGTCAAATACGGCGGCGATCCGCTGCAAATCGAGATCGGCGCCGATCCGCCGGAGGATGGCATGGTGCGCTTCTGGGTGCGGGACAACGGCCCCGGCATCACTCAGGAGGACCAGAAGCGGCTGTTCACCGAGTTCACGCGGCTGGACGACCTGCGCGCGCAGGGGCACGGGTTGGGGCTGTCAATTGTGCTGCGCATCATCGAAAAGCTGGGCGGCACGGTGGACGTGCAGAGCGCACCGGGGCAGGGCAGCACATTCGGCTTTACGCTGCCCGCCGCCGACCGGTGATCCGGGCGTGGGGTTCGCGTCAAGGCGCGGGTCCGCAGTAGGGTGCGGGTCCGCAGTAGGGTGCGGGTCCGCAAAACACGCCGGGGATCAGTCCCCGGCGTGCGATGGTCGTTGTGCGGGTGATGCCCTAGCGGCGCGTGCGGCGGTTGCGCCGGTCGTCACGTGCGCGCCGGCGGCGGTTGCCGCCAAAGAGGGATCCCCAAAATACGTCCAGAATTTTCCCCAACAGCGGGACTTCCGCGACGAAGCCGAGCACGGCGAGCGCGGTCCCCGCGAGGCTGGCCTGCGGCACCGTAATGGACCCGAACACGTAATTCACCTCGACCTGCACCGTCTGGCCCCAGATCGGCACGTTGGTCGGGCCGGGCGGCTGGCCGGGTTTCGGCGTCCACGTGATGCTGAGGCCGATTGAGATCACGGAGGTCTGCGCGCTGTTGGATTTGATCGTCCAACGCCATTCGGCTTCGCCGCCGCGCTGGAGCGTCTGCACGTTGTTGGTAATCGACTGCACCGAAAAATTGGGCGCAGAGATGGTGGCCGTCACCAGGGCGTCATGCGTATCGTAGCGGTCGGTGAGCAAAATCGGTGTCGCCAGCACTTCGTTGTTGGCGATCTCGGCCACCGGCTGCAATGCGCCGCCTGCCAGCATCTTCAGCTTGACGCGCAGCGAGCCGCCGCGCCCAACCGCGAGGTTGTCCGGCCATTCCAGCTCGACCACGCGCTGCTCGTAGCCGGTCGTGCCACCGGCCATCCCACCCTGGCCGCTGGCATCACCGCCGCTGGCACCACCTCCCCCGCCGCCAACCGGCGCGACGGCGACGGCTGAGTCGGCGCTGAGCACGATATCGGTCGTGAGCGGCACCCCGGCGGCAGTGCCGGTGCTGGCGATAGTTTCCGGCGCGGCCCCCATCTCGCCCGCGCTGATGTCGGACAGCGCCGCCCCGCTGAGTTCGGCCTCCATCGGGATGACGGACGGACCGCCCCCGGCCCCGGTATCGACCACCGTACCGAGGTTGGGCTGGCCGCCCGCGCTGGCGGCGGCGACTTCCGCCTGGCTGAACAGCATCCCGCCGGTTGTGATCGCGGTGGTGGCTTGCGGGCCGCGTGCGATCCACAACGTGAGGGCCGCGGCGGCCAGCAGCACGATCCCGATCACCACAGAAAGAAATTTACGCATCGCGTGTGTTCTCCTTGAAAAATAGCGATCAGCTTACAGCAGTCAGCAATCAGCTTAATATCTATCCGTAAATTCGTTTGGGTAGGGGCGCTGCTGACGAACCGCAGGTTCGCCTGCGCCCAGCAATTTACGGATAGGCTGTTAGAGCGATCAGCGTACAGCCAAAGGCGCGTAGCGGGGGCCTGTGGAATGCGCAGGCGGCAGCCGCTACGACCGCTCTTCGATGTTCTGGATGACCGCCTCCCAATACGTCGCGTAGACACCCTGGTGCTGCTGCCCCAGGCCAGCGGCAGGCGTGCCTTGCAGCAGGGCCAGTGCATCGTCAATCCAGGCGATCAATTCGTCGATCTTCGCGTCGGCGGCAGCCGTGCGCATCTCGTGCAGCTCGCTGACCACCGCGTCTTTTTGCTCCGGGTACTCGGTCATGACCGTGATCAGCGCTTCGGCCACCGAGTTCAACAGGCGGTCGAGTGACAGGCTTTCGGTTTCGCTGGCAGCAGGCCGCGCGACGCCGGTTTGCAGCCCAACCACAATCGACTGCCAGGCGTAATCGTAGATCGTACCGGTCGGCAGCGTATCCGCTGGCTTGTGCAGCGCCGTCAGCACCGCCGCGACGAAAATCGCTTCGTCGTCCATCTCGTACTGCTGCGTTTGTTGCAGGAGATTTTTCAGGTTGGTGCGCCATTCACTCATCAAGTCGGGGCGCACCATCAAGACCAGCATGGTGTTGTTGACGATCTGGTCTACCTGTTCGGAAGTGAGCGCATACGCCATTGATCTGCCTTGTCTCGTGAGAACGGACGCAGCCTAATAATACCGCGATTAGGGTTTGTATGCAGGGGCGGACAGCCGCTCAAGGCAGCCCATTTTTTGCCCGCGCGGCGCGTTACTCGCGGACACCTTCGAACAGATCGTGCTCGGTGGGTTCGCGCCCGTTGGGTTCCGGCCAGGCACGCGTGAAATCCTGGTGGCGGAAGACGACGCGGCGCAGCCGGTCAAACAGGCTGTCCGTCTGACGCGGATTCTGCTGGCTGGCATGGCACCCGGCGGCAGCGTCCCAGGCATGCTGGTAACGCCCGACCTCGATCCGGGCGTGGGTGGGCAGCGTGTGGTCGAGCGCCGCTTGCAGGTCCAGGTCATTGTTACGGCCCATGTGGCGCGGGTCTTCGCCGCGCAGCCGGGCCAGCCACAACATGATGCGCAGCGGCAGGCGCGGGAACGCCGTGTAATACAGTTTGGCGGGCTGGTAGACTTCCAACCCGTCGGCCAGTTGATCCGGGTATTGATCCGGGTCCCCGGCGGCGTGGAAGGCGCGTGTCGTGGCGCGGTGCATGTAGATGTGGTCCGGGTGGCCGTAACCGCCAAACGGATCGAACGTCACCACGACCTGGGGCCGCGTGCGGCGCATGTCGTGCACGATGCGCCCGACGACCGCGTCTTCATCGGCCTGCCACAAACAATCGGGGTGCTCGTTTTCGGGCGTGCCCATCATGCCGCTGTCGCGGTAGCCGTAGGTGATCACGTCTTGAATGCCGAGCGTCTCGGCGGCGCAGCGCAGTTCGTGCAGCCGCAGCTCGGCAATAGACTCGTAACCCTGCATGTGCTCGGCATCGACCGTGCCGACGTCGCCATTCGTCGAACAGATCAGCGTGATGGCGACACCCTGCCGGGCATAATGGACGATAGCGCCGCCCATCCCAAACGATTCGTCGTCGGGGTGCGCGAGCGAGATTAACATGCGGCGTGCTGTCTGGTTATCCGGTGACTTCATTGTTGATCCACTTCAAATAGTCCGGCGAGCCGATCACGACCGGCAGGCCGATGATTTCAGGTGTGTCGTAAGTGTGGGTGAGTTTGATGGCGCTCATCAACGAGTCGAACGTATCGGAGCGCGTCTTGATGATCAGTAACACTTCTTCTTCCTCTTGGACGTCTCCCTGCCAGATGAACATCGAGTCGACCGGCACGAAGTTGACACAGGCGGCCAGCCTCTTTTGCAGCAGCTTGCGGGCGATACGCCGCGCCTGCGTCTCGGACGTGGCGGTTACCAGGACGACCAGATAATCATTCATCGTCTTCTCCGTGCGTCTAAAAACCGGGTGCATCCAACGCTGCCCCGCGCGGTCATCACCTGGCAGCGTATGGACGGCATAGGTTGCCGGTTCCCCCCCTGGCGAGATTATAGCATGGTGGGCGGCAAGTGATAAACGCCGGGGCGCATTTTCTCTATCCAATTCTTGCGTCGAATTCGCAACAGGGTTGGCTCATTCGTACAGTGTCCCAACTTCTTTCACCACAGACGTGAATCTACAGCAGTCACGAGAAACGAGTTCCTGGGCGCAGCAAGCAGCGCCCCTACGAATTTCTCTCACGACCTCCGTTGATCCAGTGAGGACACGGTAAACACAGAGAAACGCTTTTTCTCGTATTTTTTCTCTGCGGCCTCGGTGATCTCTGTGATCAGATCATCGTTTGAATGAGTCGATCCAATCAAAATTGACAAAGAATCCATTGCTTCCCGGCCCGGGATTTGTTAGACTCTCCTATTGCCCTGGCGGCGGTGGGGTGGGGAATCATCGCCCGTGAATTGTTGACACGCTACAGCCTGCCGGGTACACTATAGAACAGGCGTTCCTAATACATCCGTTCGTATCATCGGCCACCTTCACGCGTCCCTCCCCGGCGCGGTCAACCCGTTGGACAGGCACATAAGAGGACAGGTCCCCGAATGGCACAGAATCAGATCGTGGTGCGTGGTGCGCGCGAGCACAACCTGAAAAACATCGACGTCGTGATCCCGCGTGACAAACTGGTGGTGATAACCGGCTTGAGCGGCAGCGGGAAAAGCTCGCTGGCGTTCGATACGATTTTTGCGGAGGGTCAGCGGCGCTACGTCGAGTCGTTGTCGGCGTATGCGCGCCAGTTTTTGGGGCAGATGGACAAACCCGACGTGGATCAGATCGAAGGGCTGTCGCCGTCGATCTCGATCGACCAAAAGAGCGTGAGCAACAACCCGCGCTCGACGGTCGGCACCGTGACGGAGATTTACGATTACCTGCGCCTGTTGTACGCGCGGATCGGCATCCCGCACTGCCCGGTTTGCGGCGAAGAAGTCGTTGCGCAGTCACCGCAGCAGATCGTGGAAGCCATCGAAGCGTGGCCGGAAGGCACGCGTATTCAAGTGCTGTCGCCCATCATCAAGGACCGCAAAGGACACCACGAAAAAGTGTTGGACGACATCCGTAAGTCCGGGTTCGTGCGGGTGCGCGTCAACAACGAGGTGCGCGACGTCAGCGAGGAGATCGAGCTGGAGCGGTACAAGCGCCACACGATTGAGATCGTGGTGGATCGCTTGGTCGTGCACCATTTCGACGATCCCGAAAGCGACGACGCCGTTGGCGCGCGCAGCCGCCTGACCGAAGCGATTGAAACGGGGATGGAGATGGGCGGCGGCGTGGTGATCGTCAACGACGTGACCGACCCCGGCAACCCGGTCGATCACCTGTTCAGCGAGCACCTGGCGTGCGTGTACGGCCACGTCAGCCTGCCGGAGATCGAGCCGCGCACGTTTTCGTTCAACAGCCCGCACGGCGCGTGCCCGACCTGCCAGGGACTCGGCATGCGACGCGAGTTCGACCCGGAGCTGATCGTCCCGAACCCGAACCTGACGGTCGAGCACGGCGCGCTGGCTCCCTGGGCGACGGGCAGTCACGATAGCTGGACGCGCACGATCCTGTATGAGGCGTGCCGCCACTTCGGCATCCCGATTGACGTGCCCTGGCGCGATCTCACGGCCAAGCAGCAGGAACTGCTGCTCTACGGCTCGGATCAAAAGTTCCAGGTGCGCCACAGCCGCGACGATGGCAGCAGTTTTTCGTTCACCACCGAGTTGGAGGGTGTGCTGACCAGCACCGCCCGCCGCTACCGCGAAACGACCTCGGACTTCATGCGCGCCAAGTACGAAGAATACATGAGCGAGCGCCCGTGCGAGACGTGTCACGGTTACCGGCTGCGGCCCGAAGCGCAGGCCGTCACGGTGGCGGACAGGCCGATCCACCTGGTGACCGAGATGCCGGTCAAAGAACTGCTGCGCTGGGTCCAGTCGCTGCGCGGCTCCGGCCCGAACGTCAACGGGCACCCGCTGCTGTCCGAGCGCGCTTTGCACATCGCCCACCAGATCCTCAAGGAGATCGAGGCCCGCGCGCAGTTCATGGTCAACGTCGGGCTGGACTATTTGACGCTGGGCCGCACGGCGGGCACGCTCAGCGGCGGCGAAGCGCAGCGCATCCGGCTGGCGACTCAGATCGGCAGCCAGCTTACGGGCGTGTTGTACGTGCTGGACGAGCCGAGCATCGGCCTGCACCAGCGCGATAACGAACGGCTGCTGCGCACGCTGGAAGGGATGCGCGACCTGGGTAATACGCTGCTGGTCGTCGAGCACGACCACGAGACGATGCTGGCCGCCGACTGGATCGTGGACCTCGGCCCTGGCGCGGGCGAGCACGGCGGGCAGGTGGTCGCGGAAGGCACGCCCGAAACGATCATGCGCCATCCCGACAGCATCACCGGCGCGTATCTTTCGGGGCGGCGCTGCATCGAGGTCCCGCTGACGCGCCGTCCCGGCAACGGGCAGCAGATCGTGATTCGCGGCGCGCGCGAGAACAACCTCAAAAACATCGATGTGGCGGTCCCGCTCGGCAAGTTGATCGTGATCACGGGCGTCAGCGGGTCGGGCAAGTCCACGTTGATGATCGAAGTGCTGTATAAAAAACTCTCGCAGGAAGTCTACGGCTCGAAGGATCGCCCCGGCGCGCATGATGGCATCGACGGGCTGGAAAACATCGACAAGGTGATTCACATCGACCAGTCGCCGATCGGGCGCACGCCGCGCAGCAATCCCGGCACGTATACCAAGATGTTCGACGCAATCCGCCAGCTTTTCGCGGAGCTGCCGGAGAGTAAGATTCGCGGGTACGCGGCAGGGCGTTTCAGCTTCAACGTCAAGGGCGGGCGCTGTGAAAACTGCGCCGGTGAGGGCCAGCTTCGCATCGCGATGCAGTTCTTGCCGGACGTGTACGTGCCGTGCGAGGTGTGTCACGGGGCGCGTTACAACCGCGAGACGCTGCAAGTCAAGTACAAGGGCAAGAGCATCGCGGACGTGCTGGAGATGACCGTCAGCGAGGGATTGGCGTTCTTCGAGAACATCCCGACCATCTACAGTAAGCTGGAGACGCTGGCGGCGGTCGGCCTGGGGTATATCCGCATCGGGCAACCTGCGCCGACGCTGTCGGGTGGTGAAGCGCAGCGCGTCAAGCTCAGCCGCGAACTTTCCAAACGCGCCACCGGGCAGACGCTGTACGTGCTGGACGAGCCATCGACCGGCCTGCACACGGCGGACGTCTCCAAGTTGATCGACGTGCTGCAATCGCTGGTCGATAAGGGCAACACGGTGCTGATCATCGAGCACAACCCGGACATCATCAAGATCGCGGACCACATCATCGACCTGGGGCCGGAAGGCGGCGAAGACGGCGGCTATCTGATTGCGGAAGGCACGCCGGAAGAGGTCGCGCAGTCGTCGGACAGTCACACCGGGCGCTTTTTGGCCGATTACCTGGAGTGGGCGCGCTGCGGGGATTAGGGGGACGCGGGGGCGGATTTACCTCACCTCCTGGCCCCCTCTCCACACGCGGAGAGGGGGAAGTTCACACAGGCGCGTCGATTGTGTTTTCTGTCTTGGCGAGTCGCCAGCGAGTTCATCGGTTTCTGTGATACGATAGGGACATTGACGGCTTTCTCCCCTCTCCGCGCGTGGAGAGGGGAAACCGCGCGAAGCGCGGAGGGGTGAGGTGAACCATGCCGGACGATCCCGACTCGAAAACACATCCCTACCTCACACCCCCCGACCTCTGGGCCAAACTCAAGCCTCTCGCTCGCCAAAAACGCCATGATCCGACGCCCGCTGAAGAGGCGCTCTGGCAGCGGCTGCGCAACCGGCAGATCGCCGGGATCAAGTTTCGCCGCCAGCACACCATTGACCGGTTTATCGTGGATTTTTACAGCGCCGACGCCAACCTGGTGATCGAGGTCGATGGACCGGTTCACGAGTACACACCCGCCGAAGACTCCATAATTCCCCAGAGAGGGAATCTCGAGAGTCTAATATGAGGAGACCATGATATGGGATCTACAACTGTGATTATCGAGATCGTCGGTATTGTCATTGCTCTCGTTGTGGTAGTTGTGGTTTCCTGGCGCATTGCACGTAAAAGCAATAATACGGGAACCATCCAGGGATTTGGGACGAAACTATATGGAAATAAGTCGACGCCAAATGGACGGATTGCAACAAAGTGGATTGTCTTCTTTTTTATCCCAATCGTCCCGGTGAGGTCCTACGAAATATACAGCGAGAAATTCACTCAAGCTTCTGCTTTCGGATCGAGTAAAGAGTACACGCTCAAGGAGTTGCCAGGGTTTTATTGGCCGCAACTGAGGGTATTTGGGGCATTCGCCGTACTCTTCTGGGCCATAGTTCTCTGTGGACTGACAACCTCTCTGGCAGAGAGAGAACGCGCGCACCAGGCTTCGAAGTCTCTGTCCGGCGCTGCACCCGATTTTACGCTGACATTTTACCCCGGTTATGATGGTGGCTTGGGCAAGCCACAGATCAGCCTTTCGGACTTGCGCGGGCAGGTGGTATTTATCGACTTCTGGGGCAGCCCTGGACCATATGATTATAGCCTTGCGGTTGAGAGAATCTGGAAGCAATATCGCACGAAGGGAGTTGTCTTTCTTGGCGTTGTTAACTGGTGGAATACCGAGGCTGAGGCCCTCGACACTCTGAAAGCGTTTGGTGTGACCTATCCTAACGGCCCTGACACAGACCGCAAGATTTCAACCCAATACCATATTGATGCCTTTCCGGAATCCTACCTGGTAGACCGCCGAGGAAAGATTATCTGGTTCAAGGTAGGGCCAATCGACGAGGCATGGTTTGTAGCCGAATTGGACAAGGCTTTAGCACAGTGACAAACCATTGAGGAACCCTGTCGCCGGATGCTAGTTATCATGTACCCGTTCGGGTGCATTTCAGTTGAGTTCACGAAAAGGGAGTAAACTGGGACCGATCCAAGAAAGGAAGAGGCTCCATGACTCCAGAGGAACTGAAAGCATACTTGATGGCACAGGCCGAAGCGATGATTGACGACATGTTAGCCCGGAAGCCGAACGCTGAGGACATCACCTTAAGTGACATTGAACAATTGGCAATTGGCGGGGGCCGGGAGTTTCGGGAAGCGGTGTTGAAAAGTCTGGCAGCGGCTGCGCAACCGGCAGATCGCCGGGATCAAGTTTCGCCGCCAGCACACCATTGACCGGTTTATCGTGGATTTTTACAGCGCCGACGCGAACCTGGTGATCGAGGTTGACGGACCGGTTCACGAGTACACGCCCGCCGAGGACGCGATCCGCCAGGAATACCTGGAAAGTCTCGGTTTGCGCGTGCTGCGCTATACGAATGACACCGTGTTCTCAGCACTGGACGACGTCGTCCGCCAAGTTCGTGAAGCGATCACTCCTCGCCGGTAAGCATCCCGACCCACACAAAAACCGAGGCCGGACGCTGCGCGTCCCCGGCCTCATACCATTTGAACAGGGCAACCGGTGGGCAAGCGCGGGGTAGGCAGCACGCGGATGTGGCGTTATACTGGGCGACCGTGTTTGAGGCTTATTGCATTGAGGTCACGATTTATGCGACGTTTGGCGCTTGTACTGGTATTATGCGGGGTAGTGGTGGTCACGATGCTGGGCGGTGTCGCCAGCGTGAGTCCGCGCACGGCAGCGGGGCAGGATGCGCCGACCGCGCCGCCGACGAATACGCCCCGTCCCACCGCGACGGATTCCCCCACGCCGCCGCCGACGAATACGCCGCGCCCCACCGCGACGCATACGCCGACGCTGACTCCGACGTCCACCCACACGCCAACCCCCACCGCGACCAACACGGCGACTGCAACCCCGACCTTCACGCCGTCGCCGACCGCGACGGTTGTCGGCCCGGACGAGTACCCCGATAACTACAACCCGCTGACCGGCCTGCCGTATCCCAACGAGGAGGCCCGCAACCGGCGCACCTTGATCGTGAAGGTGTCGAACTTCCCGGAAGTCGTGCGCCCGCAGAGCGGCCTGGACAAAGCCGACATCGTGTTTGAGTACGAGGTTGAAGGCGCGGTGACGCGTTTCGCCGCCATTTATCGCAGCCAGGGCGCGGAGAAGGTGGGCAGCATCCGCAGCGCGCGCCTGCTCGACCTGGAACTGGTGCCCATGTTCCAGGCACTGCTGGCCTACAGCGGCGCGAACGACTGGATTTACCATTATATTCTCGACGCGGATTGGAAGTGGCGTGCGCTCACGCCGCAAATGGGCGTTAACTGCCCGCCGTTCTGCCGCTATCCCGAAGACGGCAAGGCATTCGAGCACACGCTGTTCGGCAACACCTTCGAGATGTGGCAGGTGGCCGAAGAGCGGCAGGTCAACGATGGTTACCAGGTCAAGGGCTTCTCGTTTTCTGACGTGCCGGACCCCGGCGGCAAACCGGCGGCGGACATTTTCATCAACTACTGGAATCCGCGCCAGGATACGCGCTGGCAGTATCACGCCGACGACGGGCGCTACTACCGCTACAACAACGGCCTGCCGCACGTGGACGCGATCAGCGGCAACCAGCTTGCCGCTGATAACGTCGTGATCCTCGAAGCGGTGCACGTGGACCGCCCCGACATCCTCGACAGCGAAGTCAGCGGCGTGGTGGTCGAAACGCAGCTTTGGGGACGCGGCACGGCGTGGTTATTCCGGGATGGCATGTGGTACGAAGGCATCTGGGCGCACGCCCAGGGTAGATCGGGCCTATGGCTGCTGTTTGCCGACGGCCAGACGCCGATGCACCTCAAGCCGGGCCAGACGTGGTTTGAAGTCGTCCGCCCGGTGATGTACGGCGTGGACGTCAGCGAGCAGCAGGCAGACATGCCGGCGACGGCCAGCGCGATCTATGCGACGCAGACCGAGTCGGCTGCCGGGACGGCGACGGCTATCGCGCCGTACATCACGCCGACGCCGGTCACGCCGACCGCCACGCTCGAGCAGATGCCGTAAAAACACGTTTTCCGCGCATATCGCACACGGGAGCCAGAGGCTGCCGGCCCTCACCCCCGGCCCCTCTCCCATGTTCCATAGGCGAGGGGAGAAAACATGCAAGCCGCATGAAGTCCCCTCTCCTACTCTGTGGGAGATATAGGGGTGAGGGTATCCGTGCAATGTGGCGGCGCTTGAGGGGGCGCGTATGTGGGGCACGATCCTAAACACGTTCACCGTGTTGACCGGCAGTTCGATTGGGCTGCTGGTCGGCAACCGGCTGTCGCAGCGCGTTCAGGAATCGATCATCGCCGGAATCGGCCTGACGACGCTGTATGTCGGATTCAGCAACGCCAACAAGACGGGTAACGTTCTGCTGCCGCTGCTCAGCCTGGTGATCGGCGCGATCATCGGCGAGCTGCTGCGGCTGGACGTGCAGCTTGAGCGTTTCGCGGGCTGGCTGCAAAACAAAGTGCAGGGCGGGACTCCCGTCGCCGGTCCGGTCGAGCTGGACGGAGTCACCGACCCGGTGCCGCACGTCGAACACGATCCACGCGCCCGGTTCATCGAGGGTTTTGTCACCGCGTCGCTGGTGTTTTGCGTCGGTCCGCTGACGTTTGTCGGCGCGATCCAGGATGGCATGGGCATCGACAGCGGTTTTGAGCAGTTGGCGATCAAAAGTGTGCTGGACGGCTTCACGTCGATGGCGTTCGCGTCCACGCTCGGCATCGGCGTGCTGTTCAGCGTGATCACGGTCTTCGGCGTGCAGGGCGGGCTGGCGCTGATGGGCAGTCTCGCGGGCCAGTTCATGACCGATCCCATGATCAACGAAATGACTGCCGTCGGCGGCCTGATCCTGATCGGGCTGGCGCTGACGCTGCTCGACATCAAAAAGCCGCGCATGGTGAATTTTCTGCCCGCGCTGCTGGTCGCGCCCGTCCTGGTCGCGGCGGCGACGTCGGTCGGCATCAACGTCTACCCGTTGTGAGGCACCTCCGCGCCGTCCCCGGCGATTTTTCCCGCCTTTTTATTGCGCAGCAGGGCACAAAGCAGTATCATCATGCCGTTTTGTTAGTCGCTTGATGCGCTATTGCACAGCCGATAGAGGGGAGTAAATACCTTATGTCGAAGAAGTTCGCTTTACTACTGGTGGCGCTGCTGGTCGTATCTGCGCTGCTGGTTGCATGCAGCACCAAATCGCGTGATGCAGGCGAGGATTACGTCAACGCGTTGTTGAAAGGTGACGACCAGAAGGCGCTGGGGTTGGCCTGCGCGTCGTTCCAGGATCAAACGCAGGTCTTGCTGGACTGGTACAGGGAGCAGAACGTTCACCAGAAGAGCATCGATCTCAAGTTTGACATCGGCAAAGCCAACAACCAAAAAGAAATCATCGCCACCGGGTCGTATGATTACGGCGATCCCGATCTGCCGCGCCAATGGGTGCTTTCTGAGAAGAAAAACACGCGTATTGTGCTGGACATGGCCAAAGTGAACGGCGACTGGTGCGTGACGGATAAATCCGTGTTTGAAGGCTCGCCCTTGCAGACTGACATGAGTGGCGGTGAGAATCCGACCGAGTCAAGCGGCGAGTAGGGTGCGCTGCGGGCGCGGTTAGAAATATCGACGATACGTGACGCCTGGCGCTTGCCGGGCGTTTTGTTACCCGCCTGGGAGGAGGATGGCTGAGCGGAATGCTGCAACGATGGGGAGGGCGCGCGGTGCGCGGGCTGTTGGTGATCGTCATGGTAAGCGTGGCGCTGGTCGCCTGCCAGCATGATTCACACGAACCGGGCGATCCGGCGGCGGTCAGTCGGGCGTTTATCCTGGCGCTGTGGACGGCTGATCACAAGCGCATCGACGCGTTATCGTGTGCGTTCACCGAGTGGCCGGAGATTGGCGATCCGACCATCCAGATTGATATGGACCACGCGGGGTTCGAAACGGTGTCAGACACGGGCGATCAGGTTGTGCTGGCGATGACCGGAGTCGTGACGTTCAAAACTGCCGGGGGCAAAGTGGAAGTGCGGAATTTCGACGCGGAGAACCGGACCCTTTTTACGCTGCAAGACGAAAATGGCTGGAAGGTATGTGATATTCAGTAATAGCGGCGGCAGATTACCCGGCAGTCTGCCACACACCCAGCCTATCCGAGACGCGTTTGGGCCGCCGTCAGAGCCTGATCCACGCCGTCAAAAAAATAGACCGCGTAATTGCGGGTGAGGTCGCTGCGGATGGTGCGGGCCAGGTGATCATACAATTCCCCCTGGAGTATCACAAACGCATGCGCCACCTTGTTATGTCTCAGGATGTTCTCGCCCAATTGAACGTCGGCGTCTGAAAAGCCGCTGAACAGGCGGGTATCGGCCACCAGAATGATATGTTCCGGCCCATCGGCGATCATGCGCCGCCGCTGGTCAAGCATGGCCTTGTAATCCTTGGGCGAAAGATCCCCTGAATAGGTCGTCAATAGAACGGGCATGTCGGGGTGCCACTCTAGCGCTACCGGCATACATCAGCTCCTGTCGGTGGATTTTTCTCAAATAAGACAGTAAGTGACTTGGATGATAAAAGTATTTTAGCGCAAACGCAAGTGATAGTCAGTTTTTTTTATAACTATTTACGTCCTTCGACCAGGACGCGGGGATTCCCCAACCATCCCCGCGTCAGTAAGACCTCATCGGTCGTTGTGCTACAAACCGATTTGACCAGTGGCTGCACAGAGATGTCAGTCTTCAAATTCAACTTCCAGAATCGGCAGGCTGCCATTCCGATCGAATATCCACAACCGGGTTCAATTCTTCTTCCCTCATTTCATCAGCCGCGACATTTGAATAGGTCATAATATTCGTTACATTCCCGGTGACTCCGAAAGAGGTCTCCGATGTGGAGCTTAGCGGTAAAGGGGTAGGTACCTCCAGATCGTCTTCCAACAGGCTAAGGATGTATTCATATCGAGCATCATCCAGGTTGGCAACCGCTTCTTTGACAGTATCACCATCGGCCATGCATCCCTCCAATTCGGGATGCATCGCAACAAAGATGCTATCTCCATCTGTTGTACTGTCTTGAATTACCACTACCCTATAAGGCAACTCGGCCAAAGTCTTGGCTCTGTCTTCAATTGCCGTTCCCATTGTTCTACTCGCCTTTCTCTTCCAGTAGGCGTTTTAGTTCATCAACT
>CAYMTN010000054.1:0-25856 GCA_964393335.1 uncultured Anaerolineaceae bacterium | reverse complement strand
AGCAGCGTGATCGTGATCTCGCGCGTGGGCATCAACTGGCGGCGAATCTCCGCGACGGTGCCCTGCGCGACCATTTGCCCGCTCTCGATGATACCCAGATGCGTGCAAATCTCCGCGACATCAGCCAGGATATGCGACGAAAAAAAGATCGTTTTGCCCATGCGTGCCATCTCAACCAGCAACTCGCGGATTTCGATACGGGCACGCGGGTCCAGGCCGGACGCCGGTTCATCGAGAATCAGCACTTCCGGGTCATGAGCCAGCGTACGAGCCAGGCTCAAGCGCTGTTTCATACCCCGGCTCAGCTTCTCGACCATGTCGTCGCGACGATGCGTCAGGTCAACCAGCGCCAACAAGTCATTGATCAACGCCGGGCGATCCCGCTCTGGAATCTCGTAACAGGCGGCGAAAAAATCCAGGTATTCCCACACCTTCATGTCGTCGTAGACGCCGAAAAAATCCGGCATATAACCAATCGCGCGCCGCACCTCGCGCGGGAACTTGGTCACGGAATATCCGGCTACATAGGCATCCCCGGCAGTTGGCGTGATCAGCGTAGTGAGGATGCGCATCGTCGTCGTTTTGCCAGCGCCGTTCGGCCCGACAAAACCATAGATGGCTCCTCGCGACACACGCAGGGATAGATCGTCTACCGCCGTGAGTTTGCCGTACCGTTTGACCAGCCCTTGCGTTTCAATGATCAACTCGTCTGACGCCATAGTACTATCCTAATCTATCTGCCCGTGATAAGCGATTTCGATGTGATCTACTCGATTGTAGGCATTGGGGTCTTGTGACAGCACACGCACGTTTACCGCGTTTTCGGGACCCAGGAACCGCGCCGGACCACTGATAACGGTCGTGTCCGAATCAACCGGCAGCGGAATACGAACCCATCGCTGGGCACGCCAGTTCCACATCTCGACGACCAGCGGCCCCTGCCCCGCAAACTTGACCACCAGATCATCCACCGATCCCAGGCGTATTTCCGGCAGCGGCATAAACTGGAAGGCAGCCTGCGCGTTATCGTCTACCTGGAACGAGTTTGGCCCGATATCCAACATCGTGCTCGGATCGGATTTTTCGATGACGGTCCAGGTCGTCATGCCTGCCGGGACTTCAACGCTGGCGTCGTCGCCCACCACATGGACCGGCAGCTTGAAGATATAGAGCGTCGTGTCTTCTTCCTGCTGCATCTTGCCGGTGTCGATACCCACCAGCGGGTCCCGCGTCCACGCGAACAGGTAAGCCCCGGCACCACGCCCGCCGCTCAGGTCAACATCCGTCACCAGTGCGCCCAACAACCGGTAGCGCCGCCGGACCTCCTGCTGGCGATTGCTGACGTTATTGGACGAGCATACAAAACGCTCATCGCCCATGACATCACGAATCGTCAAAAACAGGCCCTGTTGCGAGAAACACCAGCCAGCCGACGACGATCCGTAGCCTCCCAACCGGCTGTACGCGTAGGGGTTGTACCGCGTGATCGCGCTGCTCAGGGTCAGCGGGGCGGGGTCTTGCGGGCCAATTGATATGTCAAAATCGAACGTTTCACCTGGCCGCACCTGGCCTATCGCGCGGGCCTCGCCCTTGATCAGGATCACGGCGTCTTCAAACAGCGTATTTGTCATGTTGGTCACGCTGCCCACAATACGCGGCGGTTGAGTCGCGCTGAGGTGCCAGACCGCCGACGCATCCAGGCTTGGCGCAGCGCCGTAGCCGCTGGCGGAAAAACTTGCGACGGTTCCGGCATCAATTGGGATCGCTTGCGCCGCATACAGAGTCCCTTCGCTGATCGTCGCCGGGACGTTCAGGCCAATACCCTCTTGCGGCAGCGTGCGCAGCGTGTACCCCCGCGCGACCGTGATATCATAGGTGCTGCGGCGCGGTGATTGTACGCCAATCAGGCTCGTCACACGGGCCTCTTCGTGACCCTCCCACGCGCGTACTACCGTCAGCCGGTTCACAGTCGGCACGTTACCCCGCAGGTTGAAGCCTACCGAGTAGGCCAGCACGGCAAAGACCACGATCAAGGCGGGTATCGTGAACCACGCCCATTCTCGCCGGTTCAGCCACTTCAGCACGAGATAGTTGATCGGCCCTAACAGAATAATGTACAACGCCAAAAAACCACACAACTGCAAAAACGTGGGCAGGACGGTGCTGAATGTCGTCAATGTCGCTTCCCGCGCCAGCGACCAATCGCTGAAACCACCCACCCAGCTTGGCTGCTGCCCGGTAGATGCCAGCAGCGTATACCAGAGATACGCCTTGTTTTCCCACGAGCGCAGCGGTTCGGCATTCGGATCGACGGCCAGGAAATCAACCGTCCCGTCGCCGTAGCTTTCCCGCACGACCAACGGCACACCTTCGGCTGTGACCAGGGACCGTGCGGCAGGCGCGGGCGTGTTCGCCGTCGCCGTGATGCCTTCGGCCAGCGCAGCCGGGGGCAGACGCAGATAATCGGCCAGCGGCTCAAGCGTCGTAAGTGATACGGTGCCCTGCAGCGTGACCGGCAGCAAGTTCTGCAGCCCGGCGGTTGTGCGCTGCCACGTATCGCCGCCCGCCACAATCAGGTGACCGCCGTTCAACACCCATTGAGTCAGCGCCGCCGACTGCTCGGCTTTGAGTGCGCCGGTATCCACGTCGTGGAACATGATCACGTCCAGCCCATACAGCGCATCAGCCAGGGGCGGAATGTGATCCGGCTGCCAGTTTGTCTGGCGGGCATCGCCAGCGCCGGGCGTAAGCGCCGTCAGGTCAACTGCGCCAAACGCCGACTCGGTAATCACGGCCACCAACAGGTCTTCCCGATTCGCCATCCGCAGATTCGCGGCTTCGAGCTGGATTACCCGGCCTTTTTGATCGACCACCTCGACCTGGACACGCTGCGTGAAGTTGTCGAGCGAAACATACAGAAAGATCTGTTTCCGCGCGCCGCGCGGCAGGCCCAGGGGCGTGCTATATGTCGTTTGTTCCAATCCGCCGCCGGTGCCACCCATGCGAATACGCACCTCACCTTCGAGGTCCGCACCGGCGTTGCTGATATTGACTCGTACCGGAGTCCACTGGCCCAGCCGGTAATAACCACCGTAGCCCGCACTGATGGTCAAATCGACCTGAAACTGATCCTGCCTGGCAGGGGCAAATGCCACCAGCCCCGGCCAAACCAGCATCAAAAAGAGTGCCATTGTGATGAGTCGATTTTTCACAGTGATTTCCAGTGTTCTCTTACCAATAATACGTTCCAGAAGCCGCCATGGTTCCCAAACCACCTTTGGCGTATATACACTATTTTACGTTATGAGAGGCACATTTTCTCAGTCTGACCCAGGCATCATGTCGGCGACGGGACGATGGTCGGGGTCGGAAAGGCAGGCACAGGCGTGCTCGACGGTGCCGCCGGGGAAACGGTCGGTTGGGTCTCACCACCCGGTGGCGAGGTTTCAACCGGTGGTGGCGGGAAATCACCCGTGATCACCAGTTGTTCGGGGTCAAAATTGGCACAGACAAAATCATCACGCAGCACCCAGCCGGGCCGGCGGTCATCAACACCGATGGTCACTTGCAGCCAGTCCCCGCTCGGATCGCGGGCAATCGGAGACAGCGACAGGTTACCTTGTGGCGAACTTTCCAGGGGCGGCACGAGCGCCGGGTACACGTCGCCGGGTCCGCTGCGCACGATGGTACGCGCGGCGTCCAATTCGCAGCTTGGATACACAATCGGCAGTTTCTGGGGCACTTTGGCGGTTACGTCATCCCGCCCCTGTGCATAGAGCGTGACCAACCATTCAGACTGCTCGCCCTGCGGCACAACCTGCACATCCTGCTGACCTGATTCGGGCAGCGGCGCCGCGATCAATATCCCGCCCTGGTCGGCGCTTTCCATCCAGATATCGAAAGCGCCGTCAAACTCTCTGGCCCCTTTCACGGACCAACTCACCCGCACGTCCTGCCGCACATTACGCACCAGTTCGGTACCGTCGAGCACTTCCAGCCCCAACATCACCGCCGGGCGCACCTCGACTTGAACGGCAGCGGTATCGGCCCGCTGCTTGTTGCGCGCCTCAAGCGTCAAGGTGTAAATACCTGTCTGGTCAAACGCCAGCGTGAACGACGTCATCCCGGCTTCCATCGGGTAGCGTGTCTGCTCGCCGCCGGATTCTGCGATCAATTCGAGCGACTCAGCGCCGGATACGTCCCAGCGTACTGCTACGATTTCGCCCAGCGTGATGGCCGGATTCTCGACGGTCAATGCGGTGATGGCCGGTTGAACGCCTGATTCGTCGTCGTTAGCGCCCAACAACAACATCGCCAGGCTGAACACCAGCAGCGCCGCCACGACGAGGACTGGCACCACCAGGACCGGCACCCAGCCCGGCAGCAGCCCTGATTCGAGATAGGTACCCGGAACTGCCGCCACAAATCCCGACGGATCAAGCGCCTGCGCCACCAGCGCGAATTCCCGCTCGCGCGGCTGGCCAAACAAACGCTGCCGCCGCAGCCGGATCGTACCCGCCAGCGTCTGGCGCTCGCCGGGTCCAAGTTGAATCTGCCCCGCGGACAGGTGAAAACGCAGCACCTGAGCCGGATCGGTGCCCTGTATCATCAAGGGAAGCGGGGCGTTTCCCTGGTTGTGCAGATAGAGCTTAAAACCCGCGTCATTAACGTGTGAGTTGCCGAGCGCCATCCCAAACCCGCTGAATGGCAGCACCTGAAGGGTCGCCGGCGCATCGATCGTTTCCGCCGGTTTTGATTTAGAGCGCACGCGCACGACAAATGGGTGATCGCCCGGCTGGCTTTCGCTGCGGCGCAGCGGCTTCAGGCTGATCACCGCCTGGGCTGATTCCCCTGATTCGATCTCCAGCTCGACCCGGTCAACACGCGCCCAACCTTTGGGCAAGCTGTCGATCTCGACAAAATAGCGGTCCGCCTGCCCCCCCAGGTTCTCGATCTTCAGCGTCGCCTGGACGTGCGCGCCGGGGGCGACCGCCATGTCCGGCCCTTCCAACTCGACGCGATAGGTCGGCTGAGAGAGCACAACCCGCCGTGTCGTATCGGCGCTGGCCGCGCTGTCCAATACCGGAGGATGAAAAATCACGCGAATATCGCCAATTTGAATCTCTTCGCCGCCGCGCAGCACATAGGGTTCATGAGCGGCCAGGCGGATGCTGTCCACATAGGTACCATTGACCGATTCCAGGTCTTCGAGCACAGCCTGTTGGTTCTGAAAAGACAGCGTGATGTGATAGCGGGAAATAGCCGTTGTATCCAGCACAATATCATTACCGGTGGAACGCCCAATCGCAATCGTCGGTTTGTTCAGACGGTAGCTCTCCACCGGGCCATCGGGCCAGTAAACATCGACTCTGCCGTAAAACATGAAAATCCGCTCCCTCTGCCACGACATTCTGATGGAACGTCAACGGCTCCGACAGCGCCACCTCAGCGGCACCTTTCAATTGTAACGACCTGCCGGAAATCCACAACCTACGTTGAGCCTACCCATCCCCTGAAATGAGTGAGGGCGCTATGCAGCGCCCTCAAAGAATGTTGCGAAAATGGGTTTCGCCGGAGGTTAGTCGAAGCGAATGCGTGGATCAAGCCAGGTGTACATGATATCCACCAGGATGTTCCCAACGATCAGGAAAATCGAGTACAGAATCGAAACCCCCATGATCATCGTGTAATCGCGGGCGGATACGCTGTCGACAAACACCTTTCCTAAGCCCGGAATCACGAAGATCAACTCGACCACAAACGTACCGGTCAACACACCGGCCAGCAGCGGCCCCAAGATCGTCGCCACCGGGATCATGGCGTTTTTCAGTGCGTGTACGTAGATCACTACGCGCTCGCGCAGGCCTTTTGCACGCGCCGTGCGGACATAGTCCTCATGCAGCACCTGCAACAGGCTGGCACGCGTCAGGCGCGCGATACCGGCGCTCATACCGGTGCCCAGCGTGATCACGGGCAGCGCCAGAATTTGCAGATAATACAACGATAGCTCTGGGCCAGACTGCCACAGATTTCGTTGATCCGCGACAGGCACCCATCCCAATTCGACCGCAAATACGATGATTAAGATGGGGGCCAGCACAATGGCCGGCGTTGCCTGTCCTAACACGGCGAAGAACATCGCCACATAGTCTATGGCGCTGTTGTGATACACCGCCGCCAACACACCGAGCGGTATGCCGAGCAAAAAGCCCAGCAGCACCGCAAAAACGCCGACTTGCATTGAAACCGGCAGACGCCTGGAGATTTCGTCGCTCACCTGCACATTCTGATCCCGCAGCGCCTTATTCAGCGATGGGCCAAAGTCCAGGTGCAGAACACCCCACGCGTAGTTCCAGAACTGCGAGTCCAACAGATCGATGCGCCAGACGTCCTTTTCAACCGTCTTGATGCCGCCTTGTTGGCTGCCGCCAACCGTGCGTGTCTCGGTGCGCTTGCTGATGATCTTCCAGTCCTTCCCATCCGGGAAATAACCGTCGTTCCAGGTGTTGAAAAGAATCGGTTTGTTCAAGCCAAATTTCTCTTCGAGCTGGCGGACCATGTGTTCCGGCATCTTCTTGCTACCTGCCGCAAAACTGAACGGTCCGGCAGGCAGCAAGTGTGATAGCGTGAACGTCACCAGCATGATTGCAAAGAGTACCGGAATCGCGGCCAGGAAGCGGCGGATCAGGAACTTGATCATGCTGGTGCCACCCAGCAGGCGCACAAGAGTTTCCAGAACAGCGCGAGCCACCGACCCGATTCCCCGTGATTGCATATGCGTTTCGGCCATATTTTTCAAAGTCCTTGTGTAAGCTATCCGGAACAGCACGGCGTGCCGTTCCGGAAATCATTCGCGATTTTTTACTCGACAGGTTCGATATCGCGAGCCGACACATAGCCAGAGATCAGCTCGGTTTGGTCCGTGTTATAGGTGACTTCGGGTCGGGATACGCCGCCTTCAACAACCTGCACCGTCGTGGCAGCCTGTCCCATACACTCGACCGTGTAATAGAACGTGAACGTGTTGCTCGTACGTGCTTTTTCAAGCACGATCCCGGTGATCGTCATACTTTCATCCAACGGGCAGCGACCGGCATATTCGGTGAAGCGTCCAACTGACGCCGCGCCCGTCAGGTTCACGGGAATACGTGCATACTGGATGCCGTCCGCCTCATCCGTCTCAATCGCCTTGCTGCTGCTCTTGAACACGACCTTATCTCCGGTAACGAAATCAAGCGGTCCCTGGAGATACTGCTGCTCGACCCACCCGTCACGGGTTTCGGTGGCAGCACATACCAGGTCGCCGTTTTCGTCGGTTTGTGTTTCCACACACTCATCACATGACACGCGATAATAAACGGTGTCCAAGCCAGTGTAATCTTCAATCGTGGCAACCGTACTTGATTCACATTGGCCGACCACGTTTGCACCGTCGCCTTCCAGAACGGCAGGGCCGGGTTTATCGGTCAGATAGAGCGGCGGCGTGTATTGCACGACCTTCCGTTCATAAGCGGCCAGGTCACTGGTTCCCTCAGCAGCAGCGGTAGTATCCGTCGCGGTAGTATCCGTTGTATCGGTCCCTTCGTCTGTGCTGGTGACTTCTGTCACGATCCCCTGTTGGCTGGCGGTCAACTCGTCCTCAAAGACGAAGCTCGGCGGAACATAGATGATGGTCCGCATGTCGGGTCTGAAGCGCAGCGGGCCTACAAACCGGCTTTGATCCACCCACCCTTCGATGTCACCGCACGTCACCCGGTAGAATACAATCTCGCCCACCAACCGGGCTTCTTTTGCCTGAAGGATATCCCCTTGCTGGCAGTCACCTTCAACCGCGTTCGTGTCGGTCAGTGGAGCAGGTTCACTTGCCAGTTGATACTGGGCACCCGTGTCGGTGGACGTAATCGCCAGCGCACTGTCGCCCACATTGATCTCAACCGGGCCGACCAGGTCAACATTCGTGACCCACCCCTTGAGCGGACCACCGGTAGTGGGACATTCAACCCTATAAAACAGGTTTTTCACGCCGTCGCCATCCGGATCGGCAGCCTGGATGTCTGACACCCTGACAACCGTCTCGGGCTTGCACGATTGCAGCGGATTGGCCATCATGGGCTGGAAAAGATCGTCCAACAATTTTATGGACTGTGAGCCGGGTTCAGCGACTGTGATCGCCAACTCATCTCGCGAGAACTTGAGCGGACCGGCGAGACGGCCTTCAGACGCCCATCCCACAGCCCCTGAGCAGTCAATCAAGTAAAACACATCACCGCTGTCATCACGGCCCGCGTACAGCACTGTTGCCGCCGAGTTGCCTTCACACATCGTCTTCGAATTAACCAGATTGTCCAGCAGTGGCTCAGCTTCGGTGGTCAGGTTGAAAAAAGTGCGGCCCGCTTCCTTGGGAGCCAGCAGGACCTCGAGGACACTGAACCGTCCATCGTCAACGACCGGCAGCGGTGTTGGCGCATCGTAGGGCGTCAGTTCAAACACGCCCGGAATCTGCCCCGAATAACAGGCCAGACTTGCCATCATCAAACTAAGCAGGACCAGCACCAGCGCCGCCCCTGAAATATGCATTGTTCGTTTTGTCACCTTATGTTCACTCCTCGCCAAAGCGTCGGTCTTTGCGTGTCGTCGTGCATTGAGTCAGCGTCATGTGCCGCGCATACGCGGGTCGAGTGCATCACGCAAACCGTCGCCCAGGAAGTTGAACGACAGCGTCGTGATAACCAGGGCAATACTCGGCACAAGCAAGATGTGGCGGTTGGAGAAAAAGCCACCACGATCCCGCACTTCACTGATCATAGCGCCCCAACTTGGCGTCCCCGGCTGCACACCCAGACCAATGAAGCTCAAAAACGCCTCGGTGAAGATATAATTAGGAATCGCCAACGTTTCAGCCACGATCAGCGGACCGATCACGTTTGGCAGGAGGTGCACAAAGATGATGCGCCGGTCACTGGCACCGACGGCGCGTGCCGCTTCGACGAATTCTTTCTCGCGGTACGACAACACCTGACCGCGTGCCAGACGGGCCATGCCGATCCAACTCAGGACGCCAAGCGCCACAAACAGGAACAACAACCCGCCCATGTCCTTGTTCAAGCCAAGGACAAAACCAACGAAGCCTTCCCTCCCCTGGTCTTGATATTGACGCGCCACCTCCGTAAAGTACACCTGGAGCAGGATCACCATGACCAGGTAAGGGATGCCGTACATGAAGTCGATGAACCGCATCATGATGTTATCGACGCGCCCACCATAGAATCCAGAAATGACGCCGTAGATCAAACCGACGATCAAACTCATCGTCGCACCCAGAAAGCCGACCGAGAGCGACACCTGCGCACCATAGACCGTTTGAGTCAACCAGTCTTTTCCGTTGCTGTCGCCGCCCAGCACGTAACACCACTGCTGTTTGTCAGCATTCGGGTCGGGGCGGAAACAATATTTATTTTGCACGGTTACGAGTGCTTCCTGGCTCAGCCAGCTGCACCAGTACGGGTTTTGGTCCTGGGCATCCCGCGCGCAAACACCCGGATCAGGATACGGGTCCTCCTGCGCCACGTTGGTCGGATTGATGGTATGCCGTGCTTTAGCTCCGGTGCGGGCATCCAGCAAACCGGCTTTTGTCCAGAAGCCGGCAGTTATCGCAATGAACACAATCAGCACAATCAGCGTCAAAGCCACCAGTGATGCTCGATTGCGCCGGAACAAACGCCAGGCATCCAGCCAGGGACTTGATTGTTGCTGTTCTTCTTCTGTCAAAGAAATAGGCTCTGCGCCTTCGGCAACTGCCATATTTCGATTCTCCTTCCACCTGTCAACTCGACCCTGCATGAGCGAGCACGGCGGCTATTGAAAGACAATTTGATTACACACTTGGTCTACGCATAACACCCCACACAGACGACGGGGGTTCATTTTCGGTCGAAAGTGACGCTCACAAACCGCGAACAGGAACCTCTCCGTTCACCGGTTGGTCATATCAGATAACGCGATGACAGGCTACCCAGTGCTCTGGCAGCACTTCGATCAATTCCGGGTCCTGGTCATAACAGACATCGACCGATACCGGGCAGCGCGTATTGAAGTTGCAGCCTTTCGGCGGATTGATCGGGCTGGGAACATCGCCTTTTAGGATGATGCGCTGCCGTTTTTCTTCGACAACCGGATCAGGCACAGGTACCGCCGACAGCAGCGCCTGCGTGTAGGGATGCAGTGGGTTCGTATAGAGTTCTTCGCTCTCGGCAATCTCTATGATCTTACCCAGGTACATCACGGCTACGCGGTCGCACAAATGGCGCACCATGCTCAGGTCATGTGCGATAAACAAGTATGTCAGCCCCAGGTCTTCTTGCAGTTTTTGCAGCAAGTTGACGACCTGCGCCTGGATCGACACATCGAGGGCCGAAATCGGCTCATCCGCCACAATGAATTGCGGATTCAGGGCCAACGAACGGGCCAGCCCGATGCGCTGGCGCTGACCACCGGAGAATTCGTGTGGATAGCGGCGCACAAAGTACGGGTTCAGCCCTACCAGCTCCAACAACTCAGCGACGCGCGCCTCGCGTTCTTTTCTGGTCCCGATGTTATGGACTACAAGCGGTTCGGCGACAATACGGCCCACCGACATACGCGGGTTCAACGAGGCATACGGGTCCTGGAAAACCATCTGCATCTTGCGACGCATCTTTCGCATCGACTCGCCCTTGAGATCAGTGATCTCTTGCCCCTCGAATTTCACGCTGCCTTCGGTTGCACGGTAAAGCTGCAAGATCGTGCGGCCCGTCGTTGACTTGCCGCAGCCGCTTTCACCTACCAGGCCCAGCGTCTCACCCTCAAAAATGTCAAAATCAACGCCGTCAACCGCCTTTACGGCGGCCACTTCGCGTTGAAACAAAATACCCGACTTAATCGGGAAATATTTTTTGAGGTTGCGCACTTCCACCAACACGCGATGTCCGCGTTTGTTGGTCCTTACCGCAGCCCCTGCTGTCTGGGCCTCAGGCACGACGTCGCTCATAACCACGCTCCTTCTCTTGACGAACATCTACCCAGCAAGCCATCACGTGCGTAGACGAGCCGTCTGGAACGGGCTCCAACGCCGGGTTTTGCTCCAAGCACTTGTCGATACAATAGGGACACCGGGGATAGAACGGGCACCCCTTAGGCAAAAAGCGCATGTCAGGCGGGGAGCCTTCAATCGAAAACAGCGCTTCGTGCTTTTGGTCGAGGCGGGGTAGCGACCCCAACAAGCCAACCGTGTAGGGGTGACGCGGATCGCCGTACACTTCTTTGGACGTGCCGCGCTCGACAATGTAACCGGCGTACATCACCAGCACATTGTCAGCCAGACCGGCTACCACGCCCAGATCGTGCGAAATCCAGATCATCGCCATGCCGATCTTGTCGCGCAGGCGGCGCACCAGGTCCAAAATCTGCGCCTGAATGGTCACGTCAAGCGCCGTCGTCGGCTCATCAGCGATCAACAACTGCGGGTTGCACGACAGACCCATCGCGATCATGGCGCGCTGACGCATCCCGCCCGAAAACTGGTGCGGATAATCGTCCAGGCGTTCCCGCGCAGAAGGAATACCCACCATCGACAGCAGTTCGGCGGCGCGGGCGCGCGCGTGCTCGTTGTCCATCCCCAGGTGCAGCTTCAACGCCTCGGTGATCTGACGTCCAATGGTCAATACAGGGTTGAGCGATGTCATCGGGTCCTGAAAAACCATCGCGATCTCGGCACCGCGCACCAGACGTTGTTTGTTTTTCGACAACTTGAGCAGATCGCGTCCGCGAAAGATCACCTCGCCATTGGCGATCTCACCGGGCGGCTGGGGAATCAAGCCCATGATCGAGAGCGCATGAACGGTCTTGCCACAACCGCTTTCCCCCACTACACCTAGAGTTTCCCCCTCGTGCAGCGTATAGGAAATACCGTTGACCGCATGGACAGTCCCCTCCTCAGTATGAAAAAGAGTTATGAGGTCTTTGACCTCCATTAAAACTGTCAAAAGTTACTCTCTCCTTTTGCCGCCCGTAGCTGCCACCAGCCTACAGGAACGGCAGAATAACATAAAACTGCCTCTTCAAAATGATTTGCGGAATTCTATGTCATTCACCGGTTGGCTGCAAATTTCGTGCAAAAAACCCAGCCAGCGCCCTTCTGACCGGGCACAATAGCATACCGGCAACTTTCAAGGACCGACAGTGATGTCTATCCTTGATTTATCATGACCTGCATCCTGATTATTGGAGGATAATCAGAACGCTCCCCCGCATTCTGTTATCCTTATCCGTAAGGTCAAGGTTTGGTTCAAAATTGCACAAAACTCGTCATCCCCTTGACAGTCCGCCTGCCGGCTGATACACTGCCTCTCAGAATGACTCTGACGGAGCCGAGTAGACTGTGGCGCGTTTGCAGAGAGCCGCCGGTCGCTGCAAGGCGGTACGCCCCCGGTCGAAATCCACTCCTGATATGTCGCCTGCCCAATAGCAGCAGGCCGGGCACGCCCGTTACAGCGCGTATGAGTCTCTGACTCTATGAGGTTCGCGCTGCGAAGCACGGACAAATCCAGGTGGCACCACGAGTCCCCTCGTCCTGGCAGGTCGTCCAGGCATGGGGATTTTTTGTTTTCAGGAGAAAACACGCATGCACTTTGATTTCATGACACCTGATATATGGGACGGGCTGGTCCTGGGCGTCGTGTTGATCGGTCTGTCGCTGGCAGCGCTGCGCCTCATGCGTGATCGCGCGCTCTATAAGCGCCAGCAATCACGCCTGGATGACACATCGCGTCACCAACACGAGCACCATCATGATCACTGACCAATATCGTTAGTCACGTCCAGAAGGAGAACATCACCATGCTCGACATCACGCTCATTCGTGAAAAACCTGAATGGGTCAAGGCCCAACTGCACAACCTGAACGATGAAGGCGCGGTGGGGCGTATCGACACGATCCTCGACCTGGACCAGAAGCGGCGCGCCTTGCTGACCGAGGTCGAAGCGATCAAAGCCAACCGTAGCAAACTAAACAAGCGAATCGGGCGTTTTCGCGGAGACAAGAACCTAGCTCCCAGTGCAATTATCAGTAGTGCAAAACGGGCGGTTATTGCACTAAACAATGGTGATATTGAAGGAGCACTAGCAGCTATGGAAGATCCGCAACCTGACCCCGCAATGGAGGACGACTCACCCGATGCCGTCAATGCTGCGTTTGACTCGGTTGCGGAACTGATGAGAAGCGTAAGTGAACGTATCAATACCATCGACACGCAGGTACGCGAGATCGAAACCGAGCTTGAGGAAAACATGCTGTGGATTCCCAACCTGCCCCACGCCAGCGTACCGGTCGGGTTGAGCGAAGACGAGAATCGCCTTTACGAGCCACAGGGCGAGATGCGCACATTTGATTTTGACCCGCTGCCACATTGGGACCTCGGCCCGGCGTTGGACATCATCGACTTCGAGCGCGGCGTCAAGCTGGCGGGAACCCGTTTTTACATCCTCAGGGCGATGGGCGCGCGCCTCTACCGGGCCATGATCGCGTGGCTGCTCGACATTCACACGACGCAGCACGGGTATACCGAAATCTACCCGCCGTTCATGGTGCGCGAAGAAGCGATGTATGGGTCCGCACAGTTCCCCAAGTTCCGTGACGTGGTGTACTTCGACGCCGAATCACAGCTTTACATGCTGCCGACTGCCGAAGTCGCGCTGACCAACATGCACCGCGACGAGATTTTCGAGGAAGCCGACCTGCCGCTGTATTACGTCGCCCATACACCGTGCTTCCGCCGCGAAAAGATGAGCGCAGGGCGCGACGTGCGCGGCATCAAACGCGTGCACCAGTTCGAAAAAGTTGAGTTGTACAAGTTCACCACGCCCGAAACCGGCTACGACGAGCTGGAAACCCTGGTCCAGGCCGCCGAAAACGTCTGCCGCCTGTTGGAGATTCCGTTCCGGCGGGTGGAAATGGTCACTGGCGATCTGGGTTTTGCCGCCGCCAAGAAATTCGATCTTGAGATGTGGGCACCCGGCAGCCAGGAATGGCTCGAAGTCAGCTCATGCAGCAACACGGCAGAGTTCCAGGCGCGCCGCGCGAACATCCGCTATCGCCCTGCCGATGGCGGCAGACCGCGTTACGTGCATACGCTCAACGGCTCCGGGTTGGGCATGGTACGCGTGCTGATCGCCGTGCTGGAGAATTATCAGCAGAAAGACGGCAGCGTCGTCATTCCAGACGTGCTGCGGCCCTACATGGGCGGGCTGGAAATCATCGAGCCAAAAACATAGACCCCAGGAGCGTTTGTTATGCCTGTTCTGCCGGACATGTTGCAGCCAAGACTGGATGTGGTGTTTGTCGGGACCGCCGCCAGCAGACGATCAGCGGAGCTTGGCGCGCCCTATGCCGGGCCGGGCAACGCGTTTTGGCGCATCCTGCACGAGGCCGGTTTCACGCCGGACGAACTCGATCCGCAGACCTTCCGCACGATGCTGCGCTACGGCATCGGGTTTACGAACATGGCTCCGCACAGCATCGGCAACGACGACGTGCTGACCACCGCCGATTTCGACCCGGTCGGCGTGCGCGCCAAAATCGAGCATTTCGCGCCGCGCACGCTGGCTTTTGTGGGCAAACGCGCCGCGCAGGAATTCTTCGGGCGCAAGAACCTGGACTATGGTCAGCAAGCGCAACATATCGGGCCGACAGCCGTGTTCGTGCTGCCCTCGACCTCAGGAGCAGCGCGCCGTTACTGGGATGACAGGTACTGGCACGCGCTGGCGGCGTACCTGAAAAATACGGATTTCATCGAACGCTGACCGTTCAGTGGTATAATAACGGTCCCAAGTTGACCGGGTGATCGCGTCTCGCCACCGCGTGAGATGAGGAAAGTCCGCGCTCCACAGGGCACGGTGCTGGTTAACCGCCAGGCGGGGTGACCCGACGGCACAGTGCAACAGAGAGGTGTATTGCCCGAAAGGGTGAGGGTGAAACGGTGCGGTAAGAGCGCACCGGCGTCTGTGGTGACACAGGCGGCCAGGCAAACCCCACCGGGAGCAAAACCAAGCAGGAACGATGGGGCGGCCCGTCCCGCGATCAGTTCCGGGTAGGTTGCTTGAGGCGTTGAGTAATCAACGTCCCAGATAGATGATCACCACCCGCTCCGGCGGGTACAGAACGCGGCTTACAGGTCAACTTGGGCCTTTTTTCACGTGGAATAATGGACAACTACCATGCAACAAACGGGATACTTGATTCTGAACGGCGGCGACGCTTTTTCACCCAAAAACAAAACAGCCGACCACACGTGGCTCCAGCTCATTCGCGGGAACACCCGTCCCCGGTTGGTCGTGTTACCGACGGCGATGATCACCAACGCGCAGAAGGCCGCCGACGAAACCATGCGGTACTTCAATTACATGGGCACGTTCGCCCAATATGCGATGATCACCGACCAGTCTTCCGCCAACGCACGCGCAGAATACGAAATTCTTGACGCCGTCGAAGCCATCGTCCTGACCGACGGCAGCCCAATCGACCTTGTCGAGCGGCTGCACGGGACGCACACCGAAGAAGCACTGCACCGCGCCATCGAAGAACGCAAAGGGACCGTGATGGCCACCGGCGCGAGCGCGATGGCATTGGGCAGCGTTTACTGGTTTGCGAACAAGTGGGAACGGGGCCTGGCGCTCGCGCCGCACCTGGCGATCCTGGCGCACCATAACCTGGTACGTATGCGGCTGACGCCGGACCGGCTGCTGAGCGATCTGCCGGACGGCCTGACGTTGATCGGCATCGACCAGACGACCACGCTGATCTGCCACCCTGACAGATCGTACCAGGTCGAGGGCACCGGCGCAGTGACCGTCTACCGGAGCGTCGATCAATTGGACGAATACCGGGGTGGGCAGCGCTTCACGCTGGACACATCCGGCGCGGAGTAGCACCTCATCGTTTCACACGAAATGACGCCGGGGGCTGAAGGCTCCCGGCGTCGTGCGTTTTTGTGCAGCGGCCTGTTTATACGACGATGTTCACCATGCCGCGCTGCGCGACATAGATCACCTTGCGCGGCGTCTTGCCATCCATGTGACGCTGCACGACACTCGATTCCAGCGCCAACCGTTTGGCGTCGTCTTCGCTGATGTCGGCAGGCACCTGGATACGATCACGCAGCTTGCCATTCACCTGCACGACCAGCGTGATCTCATCTTCCGCCGCGATCTCGGCGTCGTATGCCGGCCATGACTGGTTGTGGATGCTGTATGCATGCCCGGTGCGGCCCCATAGCTCCTCGGCTACAAATGGCGTGAACGGTGCCATCAGCAGCAGCATGGTTTCGACCGTCTCATCCCACACCCCCGCGCTGACGTTCGTTTCGCGCGCCGCGTCTTGCAGCGCGTTTTTCAGTTCCATCAGCGCGGCAACAGCTGTGTTAAAACTGAAAGTCTCCAGGCCATCCGACACTTTTTTGTTCACCTGGTGGACTTTGCGCCGCAGATTACGATCCGCTTTCGGACCACCAGCGCCGGACGGAGCGCCGTTGTTCACCAGCGCCCACACGTCATTCAGCCAGCGGACCACGCCCTGAATGCCCTGGCTGTCCCAGGGGCCGCCCTGCTCCCAACGAAAGGCGAACATCAGGTAGGCGCGCACCGTATCGGCCCCGTATGCCTCGACCAGTTCATCCGGCGCGACGACGTTGCCCTGAGTCTTCGACATCTTCTCGACTTCCAGGTGATGCTTAACTTGATTGATCGTCGCGTCAGGCCCGAAGCCAGGAATGTCAAACGTCGTTTCGTCGCCGGTATCTACCACCACCGGCTGCCCCTCGAACGTTTGCACGAGCAGGGTCGTTTCCTTGCGGTTCATGACCTCGCCAACCACCTGACGCTGGCTGCTCGTGTATCCGGCTGGCGAGTCGATCACGCGGACAGCGTTCGCGTCGAACTTCTCGCCGTCAAACGCCCCCTGCGCGACCACGATATCGCCGCCACGCGCCTCACCCAGGATCATGCCCTGGTTGAACAACGCCAGCATTGGCTCGTCGAACAGGTGCTCCGTGTCACGGCCCATCGCCCCGGCAATGGCTTTTGTCTGGTCAAAGACGCCGCAGTCACGCATCGCCTTCGTGAAAAATCGCGTGTACATCAGGTGCATGGTCGCGTGCTCGATGCCACCCGTGTATTGATCCACCGGCAGCCAGTACGCCCCTTCTTCAGGGTCGAACGGGCCGCCATCATACATCGGACTCAAGTAGCGGTACTGGTACCACGACGAACACATGAAGGTGTCCATTGTGTCGGTTTCACGCGTGGCGGGGCCGCCGCAGTGCGGGCACGTCGTATTCAAAAACCCCTCGTGATAGCGCAGCGGACTCTCGCCGGTTGGCATGAAGTCTACGTCATCCGGCAGCAAAACCGGCAGGTCTTCTTCCGGCACGGGCACGACGCCACATTGCTCGCAATACACGATCGGGATCGGCGCGCCCCAGTACCGCTGGCGGCTGATCAACCAGTCGCGCAGGCGGTAGTTTACCGCGCCATGTCCAATGCCCTGTTGTTCCAGCCAGGCGGTGACGACACCAACCGCTTCGTTCTTTTTGCCATCGCCGGTGTAGTGCGCGGGCGTACCGTCGAACTGGCCGCTGTTGACCATCACGCCTTCGCCCGGCCAGGATTCGGTCATCTTGTCCGGGTCCAGATCATCGACGTCGTCCGGTTGGACCACGATACGGATCGGCAGGCCGAACTTACGCGCGAACTCAAAGTCACGCTGGTCGTGCGCGGGCACGGCCATGATCGCGCCGCTGCCGTAGCTGATCAACACGTAATCCGCGATCCAGATCGGGATACGCTCGTCATTGACCGGGTTGATGGCATACCCACCGGTAAACACGCCGGTTTTTTCTTTGCCCTCGGCAGTCCGGTCGATCTCGGTTTTGCGCGCGGTCTCGGTGACATAGCGCTCGACAGCGGCCTGCTGCTCGCCAGTAGTTACCTTTCCGACCAGCGGATGTTCCGGGGCCAGCACCATAAAAGTTGCGCCCCACAGCGTATCAGGCCGTGTGGTGAAAACCTCCATCGGATCGCCGTCTTCCGTGCGAAAGACGACATGCGCGCCTTCGCTGCGCCCGATCCAGTTCGTCTGCATAGTTTTCACCCGCTCCGGCCAGTCGATACCGCTGTGGTCCAGCAGTTCTTCGGCGTAGGCTGTCGTGCGGAAGAACCACTGCTCCAGGTCCTTTTTGATGACCGGCGTGCCGCAGCGCTCGCAGTGACGATCGTCGCCCCACACCTGTTCGCGGGCTAAGGTCGTATTGCACTGCGGGCAAAAATCGACTGCCGCCATATTCCGGTAGGCCAGCCCGTTTTTGTAGAATTGCAGGAAGAACCACTCGGTCCACCTGTAATACTCCGGGTGGCTGGTGACGGCTTCGCGCTCCCAGTCGAAGATCGCGCCCATCGTGCGCAGTTGGCGGCGCATGTTGGCGATATTCTTCTCAGTCCATGTTTTCGGGTGGATGTTGCGTTTGATCGCCGCGTTTTCGGCGTTCAGGCCAAACGCATCAAATCCCATCGGAAACAACACGTTAAAACCGCGCATCCTCAGCCAACGCGCGCGGGCATCTGAGGGCGACATCGCATACCAGTGACCGATATGCAAATCGCCGCTGGGATACGGCAGCATGGTCATCGCGTAGAACTTGGGACGCTCTGGATCGACTTGTGAGCGATACAAACCGTCACGTTCCCAGCGTTCAGCCCACCGCGCTTCAATGTCTTGTGGCATATACTTATCAGCCATCGTTGTTCTCTGCTCCATAGAGATTAGTGAATACGAGAGTCACTGGCGGGGTATTCCCCTACCAGTTGTGTTCATTTTCCACAGGACCACATGCCCGTTTTTACGCTGGTTGGAAACGATCCTGGCGGGCCGCGAGAAGGGAGAACAACCTCCGGATGGTACGGATCGTGGTTTGAGATCGCATGATGTTCTCCTTTCTATTACATACACAAACCGGCCCGTGCTGCCCTGGCAAAATTGCCGGGTCTGTGGGCCGGAAATGGTATCGCTAAAAAACGCGGAAATACGCAACAAACGGCCCGGCTAAAGCGGTTACACTTAGCCCTCCCTGGCTCCGGACCGTCAGCACGCAGGATCGAGTGCTGGAATGCTCGCCCGATCAGCGGGAACGCCATTCCTCGCGTGCAGGAATCGGCACAGGAGCAACCTGGCGAGGGCTAAGCGCCTCTTTAAGTGAGTCAAGTATTTCGCGCAGGCGGTCAGCGAGAGAGCGTTGGTTGCGATCAGCCATCAGATTCAATCCCTTTGTTTGTTTCCGCTACTGTTACTTATACTCTACACCAAAATTGCTCGCGTGACCCTCAGAAATAAATAAAAAATCCCCTTCGTCTAAATACCCTGACATATTCAGGGACGAAGAGGACTCCGCGGTACCACCCTGGTTGATGGCAAAAACGGAAATTGATAGTGGACCCAAAGGGGCTCGAACCCTTGACCTCCACAATGCCATTGTGGCGCTCTCCCAAGCTGAGCTATGGGCCCTTATCGACGTGGTGTGCCATCCACTCAATGCGTATAACGGGCGCAACCGGCGCTGCTTACTGACTTCAGCCGCGCAGCTCCCGGACGAGTTCGGCCTGTGCGCTCACCGGCGGCGCGTTGACGGGTTTCCACTGCCCCCGCCTCACTGCGATGATAGCCTACTACTTCCGTTCCAAGCTGTTCGCACAATTTCTTTGTTAAAGTTAGACAACATTCTAGCTGTGCCCAGGGTGATTGTCAAGCCTTTTTGGGGGCTGGTCAGCGCCCCCCTCTCCCGCTGCCTCACGAGTCGTGTCATTATCACATGTGAAGTCTGCTGCTACAGCTTTACAAGCGAGTTGAATTATGTTATGATGTGTCAGCTTACAAATAGAGATTCAGATCGCCCTGGCAGGCGGTCTATTGTTTTTCCTTTTTTGGTTATATAATCACTGCAACTATAAACCCGGGGCATTCAGACACAGCGCAGGCTGTGTTTTTGTACACAAGACAGATTCGCCAGTCTGAATCCGTATACGAACGCCGCGTCCGCCATCGATTATTGGGAATTCATATGCCCCGTGTACAACGGAGCATTATTGTTATTTGTTAGCGCCTAGAGTTTGCAGGACTGTTTTTCCAGAAGGTGAGCAGCAGTCGATGAATCATGCAATGGAGGAGTGGGATGACTGATGAAATCCACTACCTGACGCCAGAGGGACTGAAAGAACACGAAGAACGCTTGAGCTTCTTGCGTAATGTTCGACGTCAGGAAGTCGCGGAACGGCTGAGACTGGCCCTGGAAGAAGGGGGTGAACTCGTCGAAAACGCCGAATATGAAGATGCGAAGAATGAACAGGCTTTCATCGAGGGCGAAATTATGCGCCTGGAGATGATCTTGAGCAATGCCCAGATCATTGAGGATGACGGACGCAAAGACATCGTCAGCCTGGGCGACAAGGTCACTGTCCAGGAAGTCGGCACGGATGGTCTTGAGGTTTACCACCTGGTCGGGGCCGCCGAAGCCAACCCCCGCGCGGGCAAAATCTCGCACAAAAGCCCGCTGGGCCGCGCATTGATGGATCACCATATTGGTGAGCAGGTAACGGTCGAGGCCCCGGATGGTGACATCATATTTGAGATCAAGGGCATCGAATAACACCTGACAGCCCCCGGCGGTCTGCTTATTAGCCCATGCCAGCGCCCGCTAGCGTGGGCGTTATTTTGTATGACGACAACCCGTGTTGAGGAGAAATAATCGACTGATGTGGCAGCCAACCAACACCCCGGAAACTGACCGGTTCCGCAAGTTAACAGAACTGCGCGAGCAGAGCATCACCCCCTACCCAAATCGTGTCACGCGCACGCATACCACCGAAGAAGCCCGCCGGGCGTTCGAAGCCGTCGAAACCGACGATCATCAGACGCCCGAACCGGTCGTCGTGACGGTCTGCGGGCGAATTGTGCGCCAGAACCTGAAGGGGAAAGTGTATTTCGCTCACATTGAAGACGGCGACGGGCGTTTACAGCTTTTCGTACGGATAGACACCATCGGCGAAGAGGCGTACGAGATCGTCAAGCACAGCCTCGACCTGGGTGATTTTGTGCAGGCAACCGGCAGCATGATGCGCACGCGCGCCGGCGAAGTCACTGTTTTGGTGACCTCCGTGACGATTCTGTCCAAAGCGCTCAGCCCGCTGCCCATCATCAAAGAACGTGTCCACGATGACGGCACCGTCGAGCGTTATGGTGCCTTTAGTGACGTGGAAGAACGCTATCGCCAGCGATATGCTGACCTGGCTGTGAACGTGGCTACGCGCGCCGTGTTCCGCCGCCGGGCACAAACCATCCAGGCGCTGCGGCGTTTTTTGGACGGCGAAGGGTTCCTGGAGGTCGAAACGCCCATCCTTCAGCCGATTTACGGCGGCGCTGCCGCGCGTCCCTTCATAACCCACCATAACCAGCTTCACCAGGACCTGTTCTTGCGCATCAGTTTTGAGCTGTACCTCAAACGGCTGTTGGTGGGCATGTACGATGCCGTGTACGAGATCGGGCGCGACTTCCGCAACGAAGGCGTGAGCTTCAAACATAACCCGGAATTCACGCAGTTGGAGTTCTACCGGGCTTATACCGATTATCACGGCATGATGGACCTGACAGAGCGCATGGTCGCCCATGTGGCGCAGCAGGTGAGCGGCAGCACGACGATCACGTTCCAGGGCAATACGATCAACCTGGACCCGACCTGGACCCGCATCACGCTGCGCCACGCGATCAAACAGCACACCGGGATCGATTATGTTGATTACCCGGATGCGGCTTCGCTGCACAGCGCCATGCACGCCGCCGGGATCGAGATTTCGCCGAACGTGACGTGGGGTAAAATGATCGACCACCTGCTGGGAACCTGCGTCGAGCCGAACCTGATCCAGCCAACGTTCGTTATCGACTACCCGCGCGACATCTCGCCATTTGCCAAAACCGTGCCCGGTGACGATACGCACGTCGAGCGGTTCGAGATATTCGTCGGCGGCATGGAAATGGGCAACGCTTTCACTGAGTTGAACGATCCGCTCGACCAGGAAGCGCGTTTTCTGGAGATGGAACGGTTGTATGCTGACGAGGACGACGAGGCGACGCCCATTGACGAGGACTATCTGCGCGCGATGCGCTATGGCATGCCTCCGTGCGGCGGGTGCGGCATCGGCGTGGACCGGCTGGTCATGCTGCTGACCGACAAAAGCACGATCCGTGAGGTTCTGCTCTACCCGCACCTGCGAGAACGCCAGGGAGACTGAGCTTTCGGCAGCGATTTGGCCTGGCGGCAGTCCGGTTACCGGGGTGCCGCCTTTTTTGTGTGGCGGGCGTTTGTGCGAAACTGGACAATTTTCCTAGGCTGACAATAATTAGTGTTAATCATCTGGAGGCATTATGGCGAACGCAAAACCATTTTCGGACAGTTTGGACTATCCCGCCATTCTGGACGGGCTGGGCCAGGGCGTACTTATTTTTGATGCCGACGATCATCTGGTGTTGGACAACGTGGCCGCGCGCACCATCCTGGGTGCGAATCTCGTGTTAGTCCGTGCCGAAGGTTGGCGTGCAGCGGCGATGCTATTGGATTCCATGCGCGACGAAGGGCCATCCGCCGAGGAAATCCGCGCCAGGGCGCATCGCCAGGCGCAGCCGGTGCGGTTTCACACGTTTCTCGCAGGAGCCTACACCCCCTGTTGGGCGACAGCCATCTACGGGCCGGGCGGCACCGTTTTTACCATGATCTCAATCGAACGCCCGGACTGGTCGGCCTTAACCGAGTTGATGAGCACCTTTCGGTCCGAGGCGCGGATGTCGATCACCAGCACGCGCGGCCATGCCGAGTTGATCAAGCAGGTCATCGCCAAACGAAACGCAGCGACGACGGTCGATCAGCTATCGCGGCAGGTGTCCGGTTTTGCCGGGATCATGGCGATCCACATGTACCGCCTGGAAATGCTGATGGACCTGCTGCAGCGCCTGGAAGATATCCGCACCGGCCAACTCGCACAGATCATCCGCCTGAACCGCCGCGCCATTTCGCTGACGGACTTCCTGGAAGATTTCCTGGAGGACATCACCGAATCACCGCTGGTCGAAGCGCCGGACCCGGAGACGGACTGTCGCGATCGCATCCAGTTGGACATTCCCGACGGCATCCAGGTTTCCGCATCCAAGCAGCACCTCACGTATGTTTTCCGCGACATTTTGCGCAATAGCATTATGTACAGCGAGCCGGATACACCCATCATCGTGCGAACGACATCACCCCCCACAGCGCGCAGTGTCCAGATCGACGTCATCGACCAGGGTTACGGCATCCGCGAAAAAGAAACGGGACGCGTCTTTACGCCGTTCCAGCGCGCGCGGCAACCGCAAATCATCGCGGAATTCGGGTATGGCTTGAGCCTCTACCTGGTCAAAATGGAGATCGAAGCGATGGGCGGGCGCATCTGGTTTACCAGCGAAGAACGAGTTGGGTCAACCTTCAGCTTCAAGTTGTTTTTATGGTATCCGTCTGAAGACGAGTGAAAACCATAGTCGAATGGGCATGAACGAATTACCTCTAACCGAGGCCTGGATGCACCCGTTTGGATGTGCGTTTCTGGGCCTGGACCGCGCGGGTGTTGTCCGGCGTGGATTCGGGACGGTGCAGCTAACGCCTGGCCATCCATTCTATGCTGCAGAGTTGGTCAATCGTTCGTGGCAGGACGTCGTCACGCAGCATGCCGGCGCACCCGCGCGCAAGGGACTGCACGACCTCTGGCTGGCGACCGCCGGGGGATATGTCGCGCCGGGCTACTGGCCGGGTGCCGTGCCGTTTGGCCCTGGAATCATCGCGCGGCTGCGCCCGGTCAGTGATGATCCGGTCGCGTTCGCGGTTCATCTTTCCGCCGAAGCGGGCTGTAAGCTGGATACTGTCATCGGTACGCACACCCTGGAAGCGCTCCAGCGAGCGATCCGGCTGGGCCACCACATCCACCGGGGCGCGGACGGGCCCTTGACCGATCTTCAGGTGAAAGACATCACCGCGATTGTCGGCAAACTTGAACTTGCCTGGCAGTTTCTGGATGATCTACAAGTCGAGATTGTGACGCCAACTGTCACCGCACCCCGGCCTTGTTCCCTTTCCGAACTCCTGGCCTTTTCGGAGAACGACTTTGCCAGCCACCGCTTGATCACGCACCGGCTGCGCATTCAAAACAACCTGTCCGCCCAAATAGTCTATTGCCCGCCTGCCCTGCGTGCCGGCGTGGAGCACATCATCGCCACGCTGCTCGGCGTAATTACCGCCGAAAGCGCGATCACGCTCTCGGATCAGGTGAACGACGAAGAACGCGCGATAGAAGTTGGCATCCATTTCCGCAGCCAGGAACCGAGCGTCAAAGTTACAGGGCGCATCGATCCGCTGGCGCTCGCGGACCCGGCGCGATTTGAGGCGATGTCATCTGTCCTGCGCCTGGTTACGGCAGCGCAATCGCGGCTGGCACCGGTTCAAGGACGTGCCTGGGCCGATGCGTGTTCAGATGCCCCCGGCGCGGCGTGTATCACCCTGCGGCTGCCCAGTTGGCAAAAACCTGAGCGGCCATCATCCTAAGGACGTACCAGCGTGCCAGATTCGCAACTTCCACTGCTCGAACGCTTCAAGTACCCAATTTTCCTGCTCATCGCCCTGGCCATTGCGGGCGGGGCGGCGCTGCTGTTGTGGCAGCGACCGGAGCCGACAGCGATCACGCTGCTGCCGCCGGAACCTACCGCTGTCCCTTCCCCCACGCTGGTCCCATCGGCCACGCCGACACCCGGCCCCTACATGGTCTACGTCACCGGGGCAGTCGCCAGCCCTGAAAGCGTCGTCACGTTGGACTATGGCAGCCGCGTATTGGACGCGCTGCGCGCCGCCGGGGGACCGCTCCCTGACGCGGACCTGGAGCGCGTCAACCTGGCGCAGATTTTGAACGATGGCGACCAGGTGCAGGTACCGACGCGCGAATCCGGTACGGGGTTCGAACCGGTTGAGGTAGAGGTCATCACGCCGACTCCCGGCATGATCACGGTCTATGTCACAGGCGAGGTCACGCAGCCCCAGGCCATGATCGCGCTGCCGCATGGCAGCCGGGTCGAGGATGCGATCACCGCTGCGGGCGGCGCCACTGGTAACGCGGACCTGGAGCGCGTGAATCTGAGCCAGATACTCAACGACGGCGATCTCGTCTATGTGCCGCCGCTGGAAGGTGACGGCATCGAGACGCCGACGCCTAATCACCTGCCGCTTATTCATGTCAATGCAGCCTCATCCGAGGAATTGCAGACGCTGCCGGGTATCGGGCCATCGCTGGCGCAGGCCATCATCGACTACCGCACAGAAAACGGACCGTTTGCCACCCTGGAGGACCTGGACAACGTGCCCGGTATTGGCCCCGCCAAGTTGGAAGCGATCCGTGAATTCGTCGTCTTTGATTAGGTGTCGATCAGATGGCCAACCGCCATCAATCCGATGCGGCGATCACCTGAGACGCCAGCACATCCTGCCAGCGCCAGCCGTTGTACGGTCCCATCTTCGGCAGGCGGACATTCGTCAAAACGCGTTGTGGGGCTTGTCCGGTGGTTAGCGGCACCAACCACAACTCACTGACCGGGTCATTGCCAGTTGTCTGCCGGATGACAAACAGATGCTCCGGTCCGGCCCACGAAACGGACTTTTCCGTGGCCCCAGCAGGCAGATCAATCGAGCGCAACTCCGCTTCCTGCAGCGCGTAAA
>CAYMTN010000053.1:0-26365 GCA_964393335.1 uncultured Anaerolineaceae bacterium | reverse complement strand
TCGACGAAGCCCTTCCACCCTACTTTTTTGAGATAGGGGAACTTCAGGTAGGACCAGGGTTCGACGTGCTCGGCGACATACTGGGTATATTCGTTCGGCGCGTACTTGCAGTGCTCATTGCCGTCCGGCCCGACCACGCGCACTTTTCCGTCATAGAAGTTGACGTGATTGTTCTCGTCCACCAGGCCCATGTAGTACGTCTGCTGGGTATAGCCGGGACTGGTGATCAGGTCCACGTAGCCGGAGTTTTTCAGCACCACGTCGTGGAACAGCCCGATTGTGAACTTCCCAAACTCGACATTTTGCCGCGCGATCTCGATGATCTCCTGGCGCTGTTCTTCGGTGATCGGATGGCTCATACCACCCGGCAACGCGGCGACAGGATGGATCGCTCGCCCGCCGATCATCTCGATCACGTGATGGTTACGCTTGCGGCACGCGATCACCTGCCCGCCGATTTCCAGGCCGACCTTAGCGATCACACCCAGGATATTACGCTCGGCAGCAGGCGCATCCGGCCCGACCACAAAGTCAGGGCCGCCCAGGGCATAGAAGTGCGTCGTATGGTCCGTCACAAAAAACGCGGAATAAAGCAGCTCGCGCAGCTTCTTTCCGGCTGACGGTACCTCGACGTTGTAGACGGCATCGCACGCCTTGGCGGCTGCCATCAGGTGAGCCTCTGGACACACGCCGCAGATACGGCTGGTCAGGCGCGGCATTTCTTCAACCGGACGCCCCAGGCAGAAAACTTCAAACCCGCGCAGTTCGGGCACCTGAAAATAGCAGTTTTCGACATTTCCCTTGTCGTCCAGGAAGATTTCGATCTTCCCGTGCCCTTCGAGCCGGGTGATCGGATCAATTGAAATGCGTGTCATGATGGTTCCTCCTGGCCTATGATGGTTCGCCAACCGGCGTGCGAGCTTCTACTGGCTGTTTCTTGCCGGTCTGCCACGCGGCACGGCGCAGCAGCGACCCCGGCAAGTGGAAGCGATAGAAGTAACCCGCCGGGTCCGGCAGTGTATCCAGGATCGCCTCGACTTCTTCAGGCGTATTCGCATCCAATACGGACGCGATCCCTGTGAGCATCTTGGCCCCGTGATCCACCACACCTTCATTCGGGCCATAACAGCCCCGGCAGCCCAAACCAACTGACGGGCACTTCGCCCCACAGCCAGATCGAGTCGCAATACCGGCGCAAAAAAGCCCCTGTTCCAGCAAGCACTGGTCAGGATCGGGAATGATCTCCTGGGGGCGATAGAAACGTTTGATCCTCTTCTCAGATTTGGTGCGTGGGCACTCGTCACACACCGTCACATCCGCTCCGATCACCGATCCCGGCGGCGGTAGCTGGCCGGTCACGATGGCATTCACCGCCGTTTCAATCGACGACGCTTCGGGCGGGCAACCCGGCAGGAAGTATTCCACCGGCACGACCTGGGCCAGCGTCTTAACCGTATTCCAGAATCCGGGCAGGTCCAGCTCGCCTTCAGGCATATCGGTGTGTTTTTGCGGCACGACCCGGTCCGGATTGTCGGTGCTGGGTGAGTCGAAGTAAATCCAGTCGAACATCTTCTCGCGGTCGGAGAAGTTGGCCAGGCCGGGCATCGACCCGCCAAAGGCACAGGCACCAAACGCCACCAGGACCTTCGACTTCTGACGCAGTAAGTGGGCCATGCGGGCGTTTTCGTCATTACGAATCGCGCCATTGAACAGGCACACGTCAATCTCGCCGTCTTGCATGGCTTCGACATCAGCGTACTTGAAATCCATCACGCACGGCCAGAACACGATATCAAACGCGTTGGCTACATCGAGAATCTTCTCATGCAGGGCCAACACCGCGATCTCACAGCCGCCGCACGATGAAGCCCAATACAGGGCCAGTTTCGGTTTCCCGTTCTCACTCATGAGCGGCCTCCTGAACAGCATACGGGTCTTCATTCGGCCAATTGTGCGGCCAGTCGAGCGGGCCGAGCGCTTTGATCTGCTCGGTCATGCGGGCAACCGTCTCGGCGAATTTCACACCTTCGGCGGCAGACGCCCAATGAAGTTGTACGCGATCTTCCTCGACGCCCAGCTGGCGCAGTGTGCGCTTGAGCAGCGCAAAACGCCGGATGGCCTTGTAGTTACCTTCCTGGTAGTGGCATTGACCGGGATGGCATCCCATGATCAAGACGCCGTCCGCGCCTTTTTCCAGTGCGCGCAGCACAAATGTCGGATCGAGCCGCCCGGTGCACATGATACGAATGTCACGCAGCGTAGCCGGATATCCCATGCGGGAAGTGCCAGCCAAGTCAGCCGCGCGATAGGAGCACCAGTTGCACAAAAAGCCTACGATCACAGGCTTAAAGGTTCCGTTCTCACTCATCGCTACTCCATTCCCCTGACTTAGACCACTTCCTCAACCAGCGGCGTATCGGCGGTTACATCCACCAAAATGCCATCGATCTCGGCCATCAACTGCTCGAACGTAAAGTGCGCCCCGGTGATCACCTGGCTCGGGCAAGCTGCCACACAGGTGCCGCAGCCCTTGCACAGCGCCGGATTGACGCGTGACACCTTTTCAGCCTCGATAAAGTCGATGGCGTTGTACGGGCACATCGTGTTGCAGATCCGGCAGCCGGAACAGCGGCTTTCGTCGATACTCGCGCGGACAGGCTCCAGTGATACCTGCCCCCTAGAGATCGTGCCCAGCACGCGTGCTGCCGCTGCCGCACCCTGCGCGACAGTATCCGGGATATCCTTCGGTCCCTGGCAAGCGCCTGCGATGAAAATACCCTCGGTCATGGTAGCAACCGGGTCCAGCTTGGGGTGGCGCTCGGTGAAAAAGCCCGCTTCGCCGCAACCCGCGCCAAACAAGTGCGCGACTTCGGGTGCATCGGGGCGGGGTTCCAGCCCTGCCGCCAGGAGGACCATATCGACCGGCACACGGCGCTGCGCACCGATCAGCGTATCCTCGCAGATCACCACCAGCTTGCCTTCTTCTTCCGGGGCATGGGCGGCGTCTGTGATTTCAGACACTTTGCCGCGTATGAACGTCGCCCCTTCCTGCAGAATGCGGTGGTAGAACTCCTCATACCCCTTGGCTATGGGCCGCATATCGATGTAGAAGTTGTAGATTTTCGCCCCCGTCTTTTCCATCACAAGATGCGCAAACTTGAGCGAAGACATGCAGCAGATCGCGGAACAGTATTCGTTATAGTTTTGGTCCCGGCTGCCGACACAATGAACGATCGCCACCGTTTCGGGGACCGTCTCGCCATCACGCAGCACGATCTTACCGTCGGTCGGGCCGGAAGCATTCGACAGCCGTTCGAATTCCAGGCTGGTGAACACGTTCTCCAACCGGCCATAACCATATTGTGGGATACGGCGGCAGTCAAACAACTTATACCCGGTCGCCAGGATGATGTTACCCACCTCAAGATCGAGCAACTGATCTTCCATATCAAACCGGATCGCCTCGGTGGGGCACACCTTTTCACACATCCGGCACTTGCCGGTCTTGAAATAGGTGCAGTTTTCGACATCGATCACCGGGTATTTCGGTACAGCCTGCGGGAAAGGCCGGTAAATCGCCTTGCGGTGGCCCAGCCCGGCCTCAAACACGGTGTCGATCACTTTGATCGGGCATTTTTCCCAGCAGGAACCGCAGCCGGTACACAGGTCTTCATCGACCATGCGGGCCTTCTTGCGCACCCGTACCGTGAAATTACCCACGTAACCATCTACTTGCTCGACTTCGCTGTACGTCAGCAAGGTGATGTTGGGATGTGCGCCGACATCAAACATCTTGGGCGTCAGAATGCAGGCTGAGCAGTCCAACGTCGGGAATGTCTTATCAAACATCGCCATGTGGCCGCCGATACTCGGCTCGCGTTCAACCAGGTACACATGGTACCCGGCGTCAGCGATTTCGAGCGCGGCCTGAATCCCGGCAATGCCACCGCCCACGACCATCGTGTCGGGCCGGATGTCAACCAGCATCGGCTCAAGCGGCTCCTGATGAACGACGCGGTGAACTGCTGCGCTAACCAGGGCCTTCGCCTTGTTCGTCGCGCCATCCCGGTCATTCGGATGCACCCAGGACGCGTGTTCGCGGATATTTGCCATTTCGAACAGGTACGGGTTCAGCCCCCCGCGCGCGCATGCATTACGGAATGTCTTCTCATGCATGTGCGGTGAACAGGATGCGACGACGACATGCGTCAGACCGAATTCTTTGATATCGTCTTCGATCTGTTCCTGCCCGGTGCTCGCACACATGAATTTATTGTCGCGCGAAACGACCACGTTCGGCAGATTCAAGGCCCACTCTGCTACATCTTCGACGTCCACCGTGCCTGCGATGTTGTGACCACAGTGGCAAACGTATACGCCTACTCGTTGTTCGCTCATGTGGACCTCCTATTCCGGCATAACAGGCATAGGCAGTGCCTGCTTGGAGCGTCGTTCGGGCTTGGCTCTGGGCGGTGGAACTTCCTGTATCTTGTTGACCACCGGCATTGCATCGACGAATTCTTGCCCAAACCCGAGTTCTTTCGGCGACAAACCAAGCGCCAGGCCGATGACCTGCGTAAAGAACAAAACGGGTACCTGGTAATCCGTATCAAAAAGCTTGTTGGCAGCATCCTGATAGACATCCAGGTTTAGCTGGCACATCGGGCAGATAGCCACGAGCGCGTCCGCGCCGCTTTCCACCGCGTTTTTCACGATCTTGTGGATCATCTCCAGCGCCGTCGTTTCGCTGATCTGCGTCATGTGCCCGCCACAACAGAACGTCTTCAGCGAGAACGGCGCAGGGGTCGCGCTCAGCGCGTCAAACATCTTGTCCATCGCCGTCGGCTGTTCTGACCCGTCGAAGACAGCGTCCGGTCGTGCCACCAAGCACCCGTAATACGGGGCCAGAGTCAGCCCGTACAGGGGACGCCGCGTCCGTTCTTTGAGCCGGTCAAACCCAACATCGGTGATCACGGCTTCCAACAGGTGGCGGACCTTGATCGTGCCCGGTTCATAGTGCAGATTGCCAGCGGCCAATGCTTTGTTGATATCCTGGCCCAGGTCTGGGTAAAGCCCCATGTGTTTGTCGGTTTTGTGCAAGTTCAAATAACACGCACTGCACGGCACCACAACCTCTGAGGCCCCATCGGCAGCCGCGCGCGCCAGATTGCGCGCCACCAGCGAATAGGCCGGAAGCCGGTTCACCGAGAAATACTCGGTAGCTCCGCAGCAATTCCAGTCGTCCATTTCGACCAGCTCAAAACCCAGGGCACGCGCCACCGCCTGGATCGAAACCTCATAGGCGTGGGTGTGATGTTGGAGAGAACAACCGGGATAGTACGGATAGGATTTTGCGGTCATACCTGTCTCTCCTTCGCTGCCAGTGCCTTGGCTTCCGCCAGGATAGACTGCAACTGGTCGATCTCACGGATAGACTTCGGGCGCAGCGGCAGACGATTGCGCCGCAGCATGTTCACGCCCAGCACGCCCAGCTTGACCATCTGCTGAGGGTGATGGAAAAGGTGATAGCGGGTTGCGAGACCGGCTTCAAAGCTGCGCCCGCGCTGCTCGACGAACCCGATAAAGGTTTCGGAGAACTTGGCGGCGTGGGGGTGCTCATAATGCCCGGTCTGGATCGCTATCTCTTTAAGGGTATACATAATGTCAGTAATTGGGATCTGTTGTGGGCAGCGCGTAGTGCATGCGTAGCATGACACACAGAACCAGGGGGTATTACTGCTCAGCACGTCATCTTCGAGGCCGGCGTTGATCATCGCGAACAACGCGCGTGGGGTATGGTCCATGTCCGGTCCTGACGGGCACGATCCCCCACACGAACCACATTGAAGACACTGGCTAAGCAACTCACCACCTGGGGTTGCATCCACAACCCGTTTAAAAAAAGTGGGTTTCGTCATTGCTTTCAAGGGAGGTTTTCCTCCTAAGTCTCGATGTCGTTCACAAATACCAAAACCCTGGTTGGGTAATAGCAGATTGGGTGGCGGCGTCGCCCCGATCAGGGTAGAGCGGCATTCACGTGAAAAAAACGCAAAACGTGACCATTGCAGGTGAACTTATCTGGCATCTTCCCTTCTGGTACATTTGCACCATGTTTCGTGCTAAGAACCCCGTTAACTTACCCGTGAAATCTGTAAACTGCTCGTACCACTACAAATTGTATCAGGCATACCATGGAGGGGTCTATACGTAAGTCAGACTAGTTTCCTATTGGGTATAGTCTGATCGTACTAGCTCCATCGCCTGGTATCATTTATGAACTATGTCACACCATTGAGGTCCACCAGGCCGTGTGTCACGCTATAGACCGCCACCTGGAGGCGGTTTTCCAGGTTAAGTTTTTGGTAGATGCTGCACAGGTGATTCCGCACTGTATGCTCAGAAATACGCAGCTTTGAGCCAATCTTCTTATTGGTCATGCCGCGCGCCACCAGGTTGAGCACTTCACATTCACGGGGAGTCAGATGCGGATCAGCCGACGCTCGCAGGCAGAGCGTACAGTTGCTGACACTCAGTCGATTCATCAACGTCGCAGCCGTGGACAACGAAATGGCCGCCTCACCGCGCACCAGTCCACGCACCCGCACGAACAATTCGTCCGGCGTGATGTTTTTCTGCAAGTACCCCTCTGCCCCGGCCAGCACACAGCTCAGCAGGTAATCCGGGTCAATGTCCGCCGTCAAGATCACGACGCGCAGATTCGGTAGCTGCCGTTTGATCATCCGCGTGAGTGAGGGACCGTCACATTCGTTGAACTCGATATCCAGCAGGATGACGTCGGGGGCAAGCTGCGCAGCGAGCTGAATCGCCTCCACGCAGTCATCGGTTTCTCCGACAACCTGAATATCCGGCTGCGACTCCAGCAAACGCGCGATTCCGCAACGGAAAAGAACGTTCGCGTCAACCAGCATCACCTTGATCACGTCAGTCGAGCTGTCCATAGTCCACCACCAAATCAACCGTGTATCCAGCTATACTAAGTAGTACAAACGAGGCAGAATCAACTGAGCAATATGTAACCATCAAACCAGCACACGATTAGTTAGTTGTTGTACCCAGTATACAACAAGAATCCTCAATTCGATCCGATTACATGGGAAATCCCTGTCACGCTGGCCCGTGTTAGTAGCCACCCTGGGTCCGGTATCCCGATTCGACGAATTCTGCAACAATTAGTGCTATCTCTCGCGTGCGTATTCTTGAGGAGAGAACGATGATCAAGCGAAAACTACTGAGTCTGGTGCCTGTCTTGGTTGCGCTCCTGGCCGGACAGGCGTTGACAACTGCGCAAGATAACAACCCTGCGCGCGCCTTCCCCGATACCACAGACGGCATCCACGTCTTCAACGACCAGATCGATGTTCACAATTTGACTGATGCCCAGGCTGCATTCGCTGCTGCGCACTTTGCGGGCGCGCAGAAACTGACGGTCAGCGGCACGCGGCGATTGCGTGCCTACAACCCGGCTTTTGTCGTGCTGCACTACCGGCTGGGATTGGGGCTGGGGTATCGCCAGCCGGATGACGACTGCCAGCCGACGGGCGAGTACCTGGCTTATATCAAGGGCGATGAGTGGGTACGCGAGTGGCCCGGTGACGGTGTCGTCCGCGACGAATGGTTTTACCATGTCGCTGGCCAGCGCGTCTATTGGTGCGCGTGGGGCTGGTATCTGGCTGACAGCGACAACCCCGGCTGGCGTGATTGGTGGATCGCACAGGTCCAAGACGAGCTGGCTATCAACAAAGCCACAGGCTTGTTTGCGGACAGCGTCAGCGTGCCGAATTTCCTGGGCAGCGACGACTGGCGACCTCCCCTACCGGAATATGACGAAGCGTTTGAAGCTGGCTGGACCCGGCGCGTAGAAGACTGGATGGACTGGGTCCGCAGCAGTTTTGGGGATCAATACGTGCTGATCGTCAACGCCGGCATGGGCGTCACGTCACGCGAGGCGACGGATTACAGCCTGGCCGATGGCGTGATGATCGAAGGCTTTGCCGGATGGGGCGAATATGACCGCTTCGAGATCGGTGATTGGCAGTTGCAGCTCAATCGAGTCTTGAATCTGGTCAACCAGGACCGGGTCGTGATTCTGCAAAGTTATATGCAGGATTCGCCGGAACGCTTGTGGGTGCTGGCGAACTACCTCCTGGTCAAAGGCGCACATACGTACATCAACCTGGAAATCAGCCAGGATGTTGAGTGGTTCCCGGAATATGACCTGCCCATCGGGACGCCCTTGACCGCACCGCCGCCATCAATCGAACAGGCGCAAAACAGCGCGGGATTGTACGCACGTCCGTATAGCAATGGCCTCGTGCTGGTCAACGCCGATCCGACCGGACCGTCCCAAACCATGTCACTGGACGGCACCTTGTACGAGGTCAGCGGCACGGTCGGCGGGGGCGACATCCCCGCTGACGCCGACCTGACCGGCTGGGGGGTGATCGTCGAACCGGTGACCGAGGTCACCGTCGAACCCGGCCAGGCCGTGATCCTGTTGAACGTGCCACCCGGCGGAACGCAACCGACCGGGCAGGCGGACTCAACGCCCCTACCGGCGTCACCTCCCGGCGAAGTTGCGGCCTTTCATCGCAGCGGGCAAACATTTCTGACCTGGACGGAAATCCCTGACAGTCCGGCTCTGATGTACCGTATTCTACAGCATTCGGCCCCCCTTGACGCCTCGAATCTCGCGGAGGCGCAATTACTGGCCGAAGTGCCGCAGGGATCAGGCATTTTCTGGACGGACCGCGCACGCGCGTTAAGTCCGCCCTACGACGATGGCAGTTACCGTTCGCTGCGCAATTACGTGATCAGCGACCTGGGCCCGCAGTTACCTGATGGGACCGGCCTGTTCGTGTGGACGGCGCACAGTGACAGCACGGCGTATTATGCGGTGATGGCATCGGATGGGAGTTTGATCGGTACGACCGGCCCGGTAGACGAGCGCGTCGGCGAGCCGCAGCCCGTCTTGATCTGGCAATCGGCAGACGGGCTGGGACGTGTGTATACCCAGTTTATGGATTACGCCACGTATAACCCGACCTTTGACGCGCCGCGCCCCGGTAACGACTGGCTCAGCCTGCCGAACTGGGAGCAGCTTGAGCAAACCAACAACCACCAGCAGTACGCCTACAATTATTGGGTGGGCCTGCCATCGGCGGATCTGTGCGGCGGCCCGACCCCCGACCAGATTCCGTTGATCCTGTATCTCGAAGGATGGGGCGGGCGTTACGCGGCTCCAGATTCGGCGCTGTACTGGTGCGCGGTCATGATCTGGGGTGATGATCCCGCCCAAAGCTGGCATTTCGGCTTCAGCGCTAGCCATGACTACCGGACCGACTCGCCCGTCACGTCCGGCCCCATTGTGAATTACACAGAAGCCCGGCTGCTCCGTGCGGTGCACGATGTGATCGACTCCGCCGAGTCGCCCGGCATCGACCAGAACCGGGTGTACGTGTACGGACACTCGATGGGCGGAACCGGCGCATTGATGCTTGCCGAGCGCTATCCACAGCTATTTGCAGCGGCAGCCGCCAGCGAACCTATGATGAATTTCGCGGCGTCCGAGATGTGGGTCGGAGAGTTGGAAAACAAATGGGGCGCACGCACCCTGAATCTGCCGGTTGAGATGCGCGGGCCGGACGCGGCCCCTCTTGCCGCGTATCAGGGCACCGGCGTGTGGGACTGGCAGAACCTGGGCGAGCAGTTGTCAGTTCGCCGGAGCGATGATATGGCCCTGATCGCCATTGCGCACGGCACGCAAGACACTGTGATCGATTGGCGGACCGTCGCGCAGCCTGCCTACGCGCATCTCTACGCCGGAAACCGCGCGTTCATCGGTGAAATCATGGAAGCTGACCACACCTGGCTCGGTTTCCGGTACCATCCGAACTGGGATTTCGACGCGATGAACGTCCGTCGAGACGAGAGCCTACCCGCGCTCGCCAACGCATCCGGCAGTTTGCCGATGCCGCCCGGTGGCGTAGGCGGGTACAACCTGACGATTGAATGGTCCGCTTCCGGCAACGACTTCGCCGGGCCACCGGTCGATACCCCCGCCGAATGGCGCATCGCGCTGCGCAGCCTCTCCGGCGTGCAGACGGTCGATGTCACGCCCCGGCGGTTACAGCAGTTTGTCGTGACTCCCGGCAGCGTCTATCGCTGGCAGAATGCGAGTCTGGAAGACGGCCAGATCACTCAGCAAGGGACTGTCATCGCGGACGCCGATGGACTGGTCACGGTCGAAGACTTCGCCGTCACACTCAATGGCAACTGGCTGATCATCCAAACCGTGCCCTGAACGAGGTCACGAGACACGAAAAGAGGTGCGCCCGTTCGCACCTCTCAATGGTCAATGTGTGTAGGCCGATCACGACTTCTTGCGGCCCAACCACACTTCAGCGTAATGCGCCCATTCCAGCGAATCGGTGGATTTATACTCGTACAATCCGACGCCCTTCACCATGTCGCCGTGTTTCCCGGCCTGTTTGATGCCTGCCTTGACGCCGCGCGCCGCCGCGCTGACGTCTTCGACTGCCGGATCGTGATCCGGGGCGACATCATACGTCGGCAGCGCGATGATAATCTCCGGGGCGCGATCCAACTCGGTCATGGCCTCGATGTAACTCTCGACCTGATAGGCCACCCAGGTTTCGTACTGGGCCGTATCAAGCAGGCCGCTGGCATGTGCCATCACGACGATCTCGTCCACCATCAACAGCCCGACGCGCTGCTTATAATTCACGTCCCAGGTCAATTCCGCCTCGGCTGCCGACCCAATCGGCACGTCCGGATCGGTCGGGATACGGTCCGGCGGCACGGTCACCGACAGCAACGCGCCGGAGCCTACTGCGCTGCGCAGATCGCGCACCAACTGGATATAAGCCTCGTTGCCATCGATCACCGCGCGCCCGTTTAGCTGCACGCCGTCGAAATCCCACTGTCGCACGGCTTTTTGAGCCAGATCGACGGCAGCCATCTGGCGATTCGGCTGGGCAATTTCCTCGCCGGACATGCGCAGCCACAGCAGCACCTCGATTTTGGGTGATGCCTCACGCAGCGCCCGGACGAAATCAGCCGCGTATTCGCCGTCCAACAGGGTGCCATCTGTGCGCCAGGCTGCCGCCTCAAGGTAAACCCGGTTAATGTCATTATCATCCAACCGGCGGGCCAGTTGTATCACCGCATCCTGGTTGACAGGCGCGGTCGTCCACGCGAATTCGAGCCAAGTGCGGTTCTGGCTAGACGCATCCTCCTGATCGAGCGAGGGCCTGATTACTTGTGTGATGACGAGTATCACCACCACAACCAGCGCCACCGCCAGTGCTGCCCATACTGCCCATTGTGCGCGGGGCGACACGTGGTCAACGCGTACATGCCCCCGGCTGGAACGCAGTCGTGACCGTCGGAAATATCGCACGGGTCCCCTTCCTTTATCCAGCCCCGCCGGGCTGAGCACCCTCCTCGGCATCGTCAGGAAATTCGAACAGCGGCACGGTGATCCCCACCTCAAGCGCCGCCAGTGCTTCGGCCTGCACCGCCCACATCGCCGCCTGGTTTTCGGGCGTGTCATGATCGTACCCTAGCAGGTGCAACGTACCGTGAATCACTGTGAGCGTCACCTCGTCGGACACGGAATGCCGGTCGGCTTCGGCTTGCCGCTGAATATACGGCAGTGACAGGATCAGATCGCCTAAATACGGTTCCTCGCCCGGCACAGGCGACGGATCAGCCGGGAATGATAACACGTCCGTCGGCGCATCGACGGCGCGATACTGCCGGTTCAGGTGGCGCACATCGTCGTCGGTCCCAACTACTACGCTCAACCCGGTGCCCCGTTCAACGTCATGTTTTTCCAGCACCCACTCCACCGCCCGGTAAAGACGCTCCACCGGCAGGTTTACCTCTGTTTCAAGCTGCAAATGCAGATTCAGATCATATGCCTGGGTCACACTTCCACCATGCCTTTGTTCATTCCGTTCGCCGCACAACCGTACCCGATGGGGGAACATCCCCCCGTTCGTGCCTGACTGGCCCGACCGACTCGCCGGCCCCTTCCACGACCACACCGGCCACATCAGGCACCACATCCCCTTGCTCTGCTGCCGCCGCATCGTCCGGTGCAGATTCCGGCGCAGCGTCCTTGTCGGCCTGCGTCGCCGTCCCCGCCGGCAGTTGCGAAACAGCCCCGCCGGGCAGCGCCTCGGCGGACTGGCCGGGTGCGCCTGGATAGGCGATCCGGGGATGGAACACACCTTGCAGCGCCGTCAGAAAAGCGTCACGTAGCAGCCGGAGATCGTTGAGTGTCAGGCCGCTCTCGTCAAGTTGGCCGCTCTGCAGCCGGGTTTCAAAAATATAGTCTACCGTCTCACGAATGTCATCCCGGCTCTGCGGACGCCGCGCGCGCACGCTGCTTTCACACCCGTCAGCCAGCATCAGAATCGCTGTTTCGCGTGACTGCGGACGCGGCCCCGGATAGGTGAAATCCTCCGTATCAACCGTTTCACCGGTTTGTTCAGCCCGTTTGAGCGCGGCACGGTAGAAATATAGGACCTGTGTCGTGCCGTGATGCTCCATGATAAAGTCTCGAATCCGGTTTGGCAGACGGTAGCGGCGTGCCAGCCGGTCGCCTTCCGTCACGTGACCGATGATGATTCGCGCGCTCTGCCAGGGATCGCCCAATGTCTCGTGCGGATTCACGCCGTCGGCCTGATTCTCAACGAAAAAGTGAGGGTTCAAAATCTTGCCGACGTCGTGATACATCGCCGCCACGCGCAGCAGCGACGCATTCGCATTGACCTGCTGGGCACCCAACTCGGCCAGATTCGCCACCTGCAAACTGTGCTGGTACGTGCCCGGCGCTTCGCGCAGCACACGCTGCAAAAGCGGGTGGTTGGGCTGGAGCAGCTCGACTATTTTCAAGCTGGTAGGGATGTTGAGCAGGTTGCTGATCACGTAGAGGCCAACCAGCGCCACCGCCGCCGAGAACAACCCGTTTGCCAGCGAGCCGACCATCTGCGAGAGCACGGTCACCAGATCGGGCGGTGAATCGGTGCTCAGCGCAAAGAGCAGCGCAACGCACATGCTGGTTGCGCTGACCACGCCCCCGGCCACAAAATACGCGTTCAGGCGCTCGGTCCGCCCTAGGCTCAACACGCCTAACGCCCCGCCAAACGCGATCAAAACGGCAAATTCGAGTGACGATCCGGTCACGAACCCCGCCAACGTCGCCAGGGAAAGCACCATCACGATGGCTAGCTGGGGACTTACCAGCGTCGTCACCAAAAATGGCAGCGCCGCCGCCGGGAAGTAGTACGGCTGGGCGAGATTGTCTGGATCAACCAGTTGGGCAGCCGCCAGCGCGGACAAAAACATCACCCCCAACACGACCAGGAGCCGGATATCCGTGACCAGCCGGGGATGGAACTTTTGGACGTATGCGCCCATCAACGCGGTGACGAGCGACATCGCCAGCAGGCCGCCCACAAAACGCTCGGTGCGGTGTTTGGTTTCACGCAGCAGGCCAAACTGCTCCAGCGCCTCGATGTGCGCCGCCGTTGCGATCTCTCCGGCGCGAATGATCATCTGCCCGCGTGCGAAGGTCCGCACCTCGACCGGCACATTTTGCGCGGCTTGAAGCTCGGCCTGGTGCGTCAATTCCTCGTTGTAAAACGCGTTGACGCGTATCAGGTCGCTGACGATCCCGGTGATGATCTGGACCTCGGTTTCACTGTAGGTTGCGCTGATCAAGTTGGGCAGCGCGTCCTTTTGGGCCTGGATATTATCCTCTCGGACTTCGCCGCTCATCACCCGCTCAAGCAGCCGCATGACCTGCGCGTCAATCGCGCGCCACTTGCTGTCATCGTCAATCGTGAGGATCGCCTCGGTGACCGGCGCAGACAGGTTTAGCGCCGTGATGGCCGCCATATCCTCTTTTTTCTGGTCAAGTGTGGCAAAATCGTTGTACCGCACGTTCTCGATGAAATCCAGAATCTGCCGGGCCAGTTGAGTCTGTTCGGTATCCACCGCCGGATCAGGCGGATCATACACCGGGCGCACGGCGGCGACCTGCGCGTCACGTTTGGCCTGTGACAGCACGTCACTTTCATACTTCAAGCTGCGCGGGGCCAGGATATCACGCGGGGCCACCTGCCCCGCTTCGAGCGCCACCTTACTCTTGGATGGAATCAGCACATCCGAGGCGATGATCAACGACCCGCCCAGCAGAAAAGCGCCGACCAGCAATACGTATGTCGCCCGCTGCCACAGACGTTGCAGAGCTTCCTGCCGGGTATCGGAAACCTGTTCGGCAGAATTCATGACAGTCCCCCAGGAAAATCCAAAGCGGGCACCGCCGCGCCCGCTTCTCGTCAGTTATTGCCTGCTACGGCTGTAAACCGGTCGGTTGTGGGTGGTTTAACCAAGCAATTCCCGCACGATAACATTAACCAGCTTGCCGTCAGCCTGCCCCTTGAGGCGCGGCATCAGCACACGCATCACCTGCCCCATGTCTTTGGGCGTCGTCGCGCCAACTTCTTGAATCGCTTCACGCGCCAGCGCTTCAATGTCGTCGCGGCTGAGTTGTTCCGGCAGGTACATCTCGATCACACCCAACTCGTACCGTTCCTGGTCGGCTAACTCGGTCCGCCCGGCTCGATCCATTTCTTCGATAGCCTCGCGCCGTTTTTTCGCTTCGGATGTCAGAATCCCCAATGCGTCACTCTCGGCGAGTTCGATTCGCTGATCGACTTCCACCTGCTTGAATGCGGCCATCAGCAGGCGCAGTACTTCACGGCGCTGGGTATCACCGGACTTCATCGCGGCCTTCAAATCCTGTTGAATGCGTTCTTTGGGATGCATCATGCCCTCAATCCTGATTTCGAGAACCGGGACGCATTATAACGACGCACAGCCATTGTCGCCAACCGTCGCGCGCCAGGTTATCCCGGCGGCCAGTGCATCCGGCGACCGCCCAGTACGTGCAAATGGATGTGAAACACCGATTGCCCCCCGTTATGCCCCTGGTTCAGCACCAGCCGGTAACCATCTGCGGCGATTCCGGCCTGCCGCGCGACCTGCCCCGCTACGGTCACCAGATGGCCGATCACATACTCGTTCGTATCGTCCACGTCCAGCGGTCCGGCGATGTGCTCGCGCGGCACGACCAGAATGTGTGTCGGCGCATGAGGATTGGCATCCACGAACGCCACCGCATGATCATCTTCATATACGATCCTGGCGGGCCGTTCGCCCGCCACAATCTGGCAGAATGGGCACTCCATCAACCGTTCCCTTCAAGCACCGGCACGACGTCGGCCCGCATACCCCGTTCCGTGATCGCGGACAGCCGCACGCAGTCGATCTGGTTCGTCAACACGCGCGGGGCTGTCATCTCGACACGAATGTAGTTATCCGTCAGCCCGGAGTTGAAGTAACCATCCCCTGAGGCCCCAGTGATTTGTTCCCACAAGACCGCCATCTCACGCCCGATGAAACGCCGGCAAAAACGCTGCGCGCCTTCGTCAGACAGGGCCAGCATGCGCGCGCTGCGCTCTTTTTTGACCTCGACCGACACCTGCCCCGGCATGCGTGCAGCGGCAGTTCCAGCGCGCTGCGAATACCGGAAAACATGCAGCTTCATGAAATCCATCTCACGCACAAACGCGTAACTGTCGTCAAACTCGGCGTCCGTTTCGCCGGGAAAACCCGTGATGATGTCGGTGCTGATCGCCAGATCGGGGATCGACGTACGTGCCGCCGCCACCAAGTCGCGGAATGCGGCCTGCGACGTGTGCCGTGCCATACGCTTGAGGGTCGCGTCACAGCCGCTTTGCAGCGGCAAATGTAAATGGCGGCACAGGCGCGGACTGTCCCATAACCGGAAGAAATCCGGCGCGAGGTCCCAGGGTTCGAGCGACGACAGGCGTAATCGTTGGATATCCGTGTCATCCAGGATCGCGCGTACCAGCGCCAGCAGCCCATCCCGCTCACGGCGATCATGCCCGTATGACCCCAAATGCACGCCCGTCAGCACAGCCTCCCGGTACCCGGATTCCGCCAGGGCCTGTATCTCGCTTACGACGTCGTCCAGCGGTCGGCTGCGGGCTGCTCCGCGCGCGACTGTCGTGACGCAGAACGTGCACCGGTTGTTGCACCCGTCCTGCGCCTTGACAAATGCGCGCGTGCGCCCCAACGCTCCGCTGGTTGGCTCCCGGCTCAACGGTTCGCGCTCAAACACCGGATCGGCGGGGTCCATGTGAAGCACCAGCGGCACCAGCCGGTCTTTGTCCAGGCTATTGACGACCTGAGACACGCCCGGCAGCCCGCCGACCGTGTCGGGCGAGAGATGCGCGTAACAGCCGGTTGCGACGATCTGTGCCTGGGCGTTGCTGCGATTCAGGCGGCGGATCACGTTGCGGCTGGACCGTGTCGCTTCGCGCGTCACGGCGCACGTGTTGACCACGCACAGGTCCGCCTCTTCCGCCGACGTTACAATCGTATGCCCGGCCTGCCTGAACTGCCGGGCCAGTGTCTCGACCTCGCTCTGATTCAACCGGCAGCCGGTCGTTTCCAAATAAACGCGCATACCATCACTCATTACTGGTCGATCCCAACCGTCATCACGTCCGGAGCAGGACCGACGATCACCAGATCGTCAAACGCCACCTGAACCTCACTGCCATCAATCGTCCCGGCAGCCAGCGCGACACGCCCCTGGTCGAACGCCGCGTCCCGGTATACATACCGCAGTTCATCGGTAAAACACACGCCGGGACTAGTCCACATACTGTTTTTGTTTTCGCCTTTCATGCACAGCGGCATCGCTTGACCGTTGACGTAAAACCGAAATTCATCCCCGCGTGCCACGACCCGGACTACGTTGGCCGCTTCACCCTGAATAATGGCATCAGAAGTGACCCAATCGCTGATTGTCTCCTGAACGCCACCGGTGACTTTTTTCAGCAAGTAATACCCGTCACCGGTGATGTTGAACACGTAAAAATTCTCCGCATCCCGGTAGCGAAAAATAACGCCAAACTGGTTCTGATCGACCGGGCCAGCGATCAAGCGCGTTGTCACGCGCAGGTCCAGATCGCTGAACTTACGGTCGAGCGACGACCAGATAACTTCGTCCGGCACGCCAGAACCGTGCTTGATCAGCAGCACATCCCCAGCCAGCGGCGCGTTAGCTGCATCTACGCCCACCAGACTCAACGACTCGGCGCTGACGATCTGCGCCGCATCCCGTCCCGGGAAAATATCCCATTCGTCGTTGAAGTCGTCAAATGACGTCGCGTAGAGCAGATCGCCCGGTTCCGGCCTGGGCACAGGAATCTCGTACAACCAGTCGGTCATGACACCGAGCGCGCCCCCCAGCCCGACCGTCAACACCAACCACGCCGCGCCAGCGCCCCGCTGCAACCGGGATAACGGTGGATTGATCGTTTCGTCCCTGGCGACCAACGTACGTCGCACCGATCCCAATGACAACCAGACCTGATACCACAGCGCCAACACCGCCTGCCCGACGATCACAGCCGCCAGCGCCTGCACGCCCAATGACACATCGTTCGCAACCTGCTGGACCGTGGTCATGTCCTCGGGCGATTCCGGTAGATTCGCCACCCACCGCCACAGCATCAACCCGACCGGCAGCCCCACCAGCAGCAGCGCTGCCGCTGTGCGTGATAACAGCACCGCGCCCCGCCGCCGCCGCGCCAGGCGGCTCACGGCACGAAATGGGATCAGGCTGAGCAGCCCCAGCACAACGCCTAGCGCCAGCTTGAGTTGAATATCCCGATCATAGATGCTGCCGGGCTGCGTGATGCGCAGATCAAGCCCTAACTGAATGCGGTCGAAATCCGCGTATACCAGTCCAAATACGGCCAGCGCTGCCGCAAATAACACCAGCCCGGCCAATCCAAAATGCAGCCGCATCACGCGCAGCGTCCAGGATGGCCCGGCGCGGCCAACCTCATCGGCTGAGCCGGATAATCGGTGAAATGGCCGAATAACGTCCGTCACGATTCGTCATCCTCAGTCAGTTCCGTCACTGTCACATCATCAAACGACACGTCAATGTATCCCCGGCCAGCGCGGGCAAACAGCCCGAAGACCCCTCCATGCATGGGTTCGTCCAGCCGGACCTGGCCGCCGGGACGGTCATTGATCCACAGGGCCAGCGTCTCGCCCGTGACGTCAGCCCGCAGCACAAACGGCATATCGTCTGTGTTCCGTGTTGACCGCGCAGCCGTTTTTGTTCCGGGAGTCAGGTCAGTCCACGCGCCGTTCTCATAGAACAACAGCCGCCAATCCCCTGGCACCGTTGCGCCCAACGCGTAAAACCGATCATTACCCTGGGATGCCAGCACAAAGCCGATCACGGAATCGGCGCTGCCACCGTTGACGGTCACCGTCGTTTCGATACGGTAATTGTCTAGCGCTGTGTCAAAATCCGGCACCGACCAGACCCCGACTCCCGGCGACACCACGCGCAGATTCAGCGCCCCCGACCGGTAAGCAACCGACGCCTTTGGCGACTCTGACTCAAGCCAGCGATGGCTGTACGTGGCGAAATCATCTTGAAAGAACACGACCGGAGGCGGTGTCGGCGTCCCCTGTAGGGCACCGGCGGCTGGGACTAGTGCCAGCAAGACAGCCGCGATCCACAATGCGACGATCCCGCTTCCCACGATACCCCAGCCCCGCATGCCAGACTCCCTGAAAAAATGCTCCCGGATGGCAAATTGTATCACGCCTGCCCCACCTGTCGAACCGCGTCCGGGACCGCGCTTCAGCGCCGCATAACTGCGCCGCACCATCACGTCACATGCCCAACCGCTGCAACGCCCGCGACGCCAACAGGCCGTATGGCGAATCCGCTCCAACGGCTTGCACGACAAACCAATATGAATCCGCCGCGCCCTGCACATCGCCGCGCCGCTCCAATACCACGCCAAAATAATAGCGGCTGCGCGGCTGCGCGGGGTCCGCGCTCACGGCGGCGCTCAACTCGTCGTATGCCCGGCGCGTATCGTCGAGCTGCTGGTATGCCCAGCCCAGGCTGGCCTGGATATCGGCGTCATCCGGCGCGATCGCATGCGCCTGTTCGATGAAGGCCAGCCCGCTGCTTTCCAACTCAAACCCGGTATCGGCGTAAAAAGCGGCCAGCAAGCGCCGCCACTGGATATCAGCCGGGGCCAGCTCAACTGCTTGCTGATACCACGTTGCCGCCCCGGCCAGATCGCTCAAGTTTTGCAGTGACACCGCCACTTCGGCAGCCAACGCCGGATTCGCCGCATCCAGCCAGTAGGCATGGTTGAATGCCTCATACGCCTGCCGATGGTCCTGCGCCTGCCGCCAGTGCAACCCCAGCAGATAATAAATCAGCGGATCGTTGGGGTTCATCGCGCGAGCGTCTTGAATATCGGCCAGCCCGTCTCGGCCCTGCTGGTCACGGGCATAACCCAGGTACGCCAATGCGGTCGGATTCACAGCGTTCACGTCAAGCGCCAGTTGCAGCGCGTGTTCGGCAAACGGCCATTCCCCCAACCGGATCAAGGCAATACCTAACTGCATGTGGGCGTCAGTCAGTGCGTACACGTCATACGCCGCCAACGCCGCCTGGACTGCTGCCGCACGCCCCGCCCACGCCGGATCGCGCGCGGCGTCGCTGAGATACGCCGCCGCCTGTTTGTGGTGTTCGGGTGCCAGCAGAATCCCCAACAAGTAAGCTGCTTCGGCGCTGTCCGGCTCCGTCGCCAGCCAGTATTCGAGAACAATCGCCGCCTGCGACCACTCCAGACGCGCGATCTGCTCCCGCGCCAGATCGCGCAATGCCGCAGGATCGGCGTTCCCGTCGTCCAGCGCGGCATAGATCAATGCAATCGACTGTGCTTTCTCGCCATCGTGTTCCAGGATTAGCCGCATCTGGTCACGCCGCGCGGGATTCCAGCCCGCTTGATCGGCCACGCGGTACAGGTACGCCCGTGCATCGGCATAATGCCCGGCATCCAGGCTGGCCTGAGCCAACTGCTGAAAAACAGCGGGCTGTGATCCCAAGATGCGGAGAACATGGCCGTAATTCATCACGGCCTGCTCGTACTCCCCTTGACCGGCGGCTTGCTGGCCCGCACGCATCCAGGCGGCAATCCGCTGGCCGCGTGGGGCTATCCCTGCCCCAAACAAAAACGCAGCCACCAGAAAAAAACGCACCAGGGTGGCTGAGAGTAACGAACGCCGGGTTTTCACTGCAACCTCAATAATGACTACTGGCGGGGTAGTTCTAATGCATCTGCGACGGCCCGCTCGATCTCATCGGGCAGCAGCGGTTTGATCAAATAACCGGCGATGTCCTGCAATTTGCCCATCAGCCGGTTGGCCGGGTCTCCGTAGGCGGTGATAACCAATACAACCGGCGTTTTTTCCCCGCGCTGCTCCTCGCGTATAGTGTCCAACACTTTCCAGCCGGTAGTATCCGGCAGGGCGATATCTAGCAACACCAGATCGGGCTGTTCGCTGTGATACAATTCCAGGGCCTTGTTGCCATGTGTCGCGTGAAACACGCGCAGCCCCATTCGCTCCAACGTGATCTGTATCACCTCGGCAAACTCCACCGTATCCTCGACGACCAGCACCTTGCGAGCCGGTTTCTTCTCGGCGGGCTGGTTGTTGCCGGGTCCGGGGGCCGGGGGCTTGCCTGGTGTTTCACCCATAAGCGAGTTCCTGGCATCGTGCCAAAAATCAGGTGCGTGAAGAGACGCCATTATAACACACGTTACACGATCGGGGTGTTGGTCCCGCGCCCGGCGCGGGCAGCTCATTCACATCAATTGCGAACCTAGAACACCAGTGCTAAAATAGAGGCTGAGTCTTTCCGGCAGTCGCTGGCTATGATATGATTACCGCAGTTTCACGGCATCCAAAGGTGACGACTTGATGGCAAAGAAGCAGACCGCCCGAGGCGGTCGTTCTACGTCTGAACGCAAAAAAACACGCCGTAAATCCAGCGCAGATCAAAAATCGACGCGGAATACGCACCCAACATCGGCTGACAAGTCGCCGGACACCAAAAACAAGCCCGGCGGCTCGACGAGCAAGATGACGCGTAAGCCCCGCTCGGACAACACGCCTGCTGCCCAGAAAGCCAGCACGCCCGGCAACAAACCGACGCGCCAATCACGCAGCAAAAAAACGCCTACCGCGTCCAAATCCACCGAGCAGAAAAATGCGCCGCGCAAGGCCCGTGCCAAAAGCGCGCCTGCCAAGACACGCGCACCGAGGGCAACCAAACGCCCGCAGATCACTCGGCGCATCAGCCCGACCAAACGGCTGGGCATGCTCACGCAGACGGCTGCCAGAACCCTGCAAGACCCGGCATTCTGGCGGGGCCTCGTCCAGAAACTGCCCCCCTGGACAGATGAAGTCGTCGCCATTTTGTTGATCGTGCTGGGCGTGGTCATGTTCACCGCGCTGCTCAACACGGCGTCCGAAGCCGTGTTATCCGTCACCTTGTCGCGTGCCCTGCGCCAGATCTTCGGGTACGGCGCGTATCTGGTTGCCTTGAGCGTGATGGCAACCGGCACAATCATTCTGTTACCGAAATTCGGTATCTTCGTCAAACTGGGCTGGACCCGCATCACGGCGCTTGAGATCGCATTTGGATCGTTCACCGCGCTGCTGCACCTGATCGCCAATGACCCGGAATCCCGCGTGCTGGCACATGAGGGCAAAGGCGGCGGTTTCCTGGGCTGGGCACTGATGCAGGTGGTAACCGGCTTTGTCGGCCATACGCTCGCCCTCTCGTTGTTTACATGTCTGCTGCTGGCCGGGTTGATCATGGCGTCGGGGATTCGTATGCACCACTTGCTGTTGGGCGTACAATGGCTGCACGGGCGTTTGCAGCGCAGCATCACCCACTTGGAAGCCCTGCCCCTTGACCTCGGTTATGGGAGCACCGGCCCGGGTCCCGAACCGTCGCCCTACGACGAATCGCCGGAACCCGATCCGTATGCCGGGGGATACGTCGATCTTCCGGTTCCCACTGCGCCGGACGGTCCACAGCAGCGGCCTTCTATCGTGCCGCGTGATTCCGCCCCCGATCCCGTGCCGCCGCCCGATTCGTCGCCCAATAACCAGGCGTCGCAGAGTACGAACGGCGCGGCTGCAACCCGTGCGAAAACGGCCAACCAGTCCGCCGAGCAGGATTCCCCGGTTGCCGGTCAGGACCGGACCAATGGCAGCGCAGACTCTGTCCAGAATGCCGTGCCCGAAGCGCCGCGCCCCAGGCCGCGACGGCTTTCAAAGGAAGAAAAACGCGAACTGGTCGTCAAGACGCGTCATAAGCTGGGAGCGGCCAACGGGCGCAGCCTTGTCGCGCCGGGCGAACCGGGCACCCGGTCATCGATCGTGCCGCGCGAATTGCTGCCCGACGCCCGCGTCGTACCGGCTGCGCCGCGCGCGCGCATCCACCGCAGACCCGACGAATCAGAACGGTACTTCACCGTCGATGATTTCCGAGAAGTAAAAAAGGTTGGCAAGCGTGACCGCGATCTGCCGCCGCTGGAACTCTTGAGTGACGTGGAGTTAAACAAACCGACCGAAGAAGAGATCAATACCAACGCGCGCATTATCAAAAATACGCTGCTAGAGTTCGATGTCGAAACCGAAGTGATCGACGTCAAAGTCGGCCCGACCGTCACCCAGTACGCCGTTTCCCCCTTCACTGAAACGGTCAACGGCGAGGGCGAAACCGTGCTCAACCGCGTGCGCGTGAGCGAGATCACTAATTTGAACGGCGACCTTGCGCTGGCACTCTCTGCCCGCCGCCTGCGTATTCAGGCCCCGGTGCCGGGTCACGCCTACGTCGGTATCGAGGTTCCGAATCGCCAGCCCAGCACCGTCGCGCTGCGTCCCGTTCTCGAATCGGAGAGTTTCTACAGGCGGCGTCATCATTTGCTGGCGCTGCCGCTGGGTCGCGATGTATCCGGCGAGCCGTTCATCGCGGACCTTGCCAGTATGCCGCACCTGCTGATCGCCGGGACGACTGGTTCCGGTAAATCGATCATGCTGGCCGCCATGACGACGGCCTTTGCCATGAACAACACGCCCGATACCCTGAAAATCGTGCTGCTGGATCCCAAGATGGTTGAACTGTCGCGTTTCAACGGGCTGCCGCATCTGTTAGGCCCCGTCGAAACCGAGCTGGACCGGATCATCGGTGTGCTGCGCTGGGCCACGCGCGAGATGGATCGCCGCTACAAACTGCTGGAAAAAGAGGCTGCGCGTAACATCGAGACGTTCAACAGGGGCCTGGGTCGCCGCCGCAAAGACGAGCAACTGCCCTATCTGGTCATTATCATCGACGAGATCGGTGATCTGATGATGCAGCGCCCGGACGAAACCGAGCGCGCCCTGACGCGCCTGGCCCAGATGGCACGCGCCGTCGGCATTCACCTGATGGTTGCTACCCAGCGTCCCAGCGTGGACGTGATCACTGGCCTGATCAAAGCCAACTTCCCGGCGCGTATTTCGTTTGCGGTAGCGTCCGGCGTGGACTCGCGTGTTGTGCTCGATACAAACGGCGCTGAATCGCTGATGGGTCAGGGCGATATGTTGTTCCTGGCACCGGACGCCGCCGGGCCGCGCCGTATCCAGGGGTGTTTTGTCTCTGACGAAGAAGTCAACAGGGTCGTAGACTACTGGAAACAATGGCACGAAGAGGCAATCGAGGCTGAACGGATCGAACCGCCTGCCGTTGCCCCCTGGGAACGCGGTATGACACGCCGCGAGGTGCTGTCGGAAACCGATCCGATGCTGGAAGATGCGATCGCGCTGGTCATCGCCGAAGGGGAAGCATCCGCCTCGCTGATCCAGCGCCGGTTGGGTCTGGGCTATCCCCGCGCCGCGCGAATCATCGATCTGCTGTTCGAGCTGGGCATCGTCGGGGCAGCGCGTCCCGGCGGGCGCACGCGCGAGGTGCTGGTCAAACCCGGCGCGGACCCCTTCAAAAAGCTGGTGGACAAACGGCTCAAATCCAAAAAATAGCTTGGTGGTGTCTGATACGCATGCAGCGCGCGGCACGGTTCACTCTCTACCGTGCCGCGCAGCTTTTTCGGTGGTCGAACGTGTATTGAGTATTGCTTTTTAGCCGTGAGATCAGTTAAGATACCCGGCACGTTTGTAACAAGGAGGTTAGTGTGTCAGCGGCTGTTCGCATCGCCCCGTCTATTCTGGCAGCGGATTTTACGCGGCTCGGTGAACAGATCGCCGAAGCGGACGCAGCCGGCGCGGATCAAATCCACATCGACGTGATGGATGGCCGCTTTGTGCCAAATATCACGATGGGGCCGCACATCGTCGAGGCCGCTCGCCGCGTGACAGCGCTGCCGCTGGACATCCACCTCATGATCGTCGAGCCAGAAAAACACATCCCAGCCTTTATCGACGCTGGAGCCAGTAACATCACGGTCCACGTTGAAGTGTGTGATCACCTGCATCGCGTCGTGCAACAGATCCGCGAAGGAGGGGCGACGGCGTCGGTAGTGCTCAACCCGCACACGCCCGCCGTTATGATCAAAGAGATTTTACCGTTTGTCAGCATGGTGCTGGTCATGACGGTGAACCCGGGATATGGCGGCCAGAGCTTCATCAGCGAGATGCTGCCCAAGATTCGCGAAATCCGGGATATGATCCGCGCACGCGGGCTGCCGGTCGATATCCAGGTCGATGGTGGAATCGACGAGTATACGACGCCGCAGGTTGTTTCGCACGGGGCAAACGTGCTGGTGTCAGGCACATCGATCTTCCGGGCATCTGACAGCATCGCGGCGCGTATTGCCGCGCTGCGCCTGGCAGCCGCACAGGCATAAAACACCATCAAAAAAGCCAGCAAGTCGCTGGCTTTTCTGAACGCACAAAGGGTTTCGAGTGTGAAATTACTTTTCGCCGATTTTGTCGTCTTTGCTCATCGTGCGGATGCACTTGGCGCACATGTACTTGCTGACCAGGCGACCGTTCTGCATGATTTTGACGCGCTGAATATTCGGCTTGAACTGACGATTGGTTTTCCGGTTTGAGTGGCTGACATTGTGCCCGAATTGGGGCGTCTTGCCACACACTTCACATTTTGCCATGAGAATGCCTCGCGCAGATCTGTCCAAGTAAACGGACGCCATGCTACCATAGAGCGAGGCGTTATGCAAGGGCCGTACATTAAAATTGATGAGAAAAACCGATGACCACGAATGAAACACCACGCGGCACTATAGAGATTTTGCCCAACGCGATCGCCACATTAGCGAGCCATGCCGTGCTGCAAACCTACGGCGTCGTGGGGATGGCATCGCCCAATCTCGCGTCAGATATCGCCGCCAGCATCACGCGTGACCCGAATCGCGGCATCGAAGTGCGGCAAGACGGCGCGCAAATCGTGATCGACGTGTACGTAATCATCGAATATGGCACGCGTATTGCATCGGTGGCCAACAGCCTGATCAGCGGCGTGCGTTATGTTGTCGAACAAAGTCTCGGTGTGCCCGTAGGCCAGGTGAACGTCCACGTTCAGGGCCTGCGTGTCAGCCGAACCGAATGAAAGCGCAGTGATCGTCATGGCAGACCAACCTACCCCCCATTCCACTGAGCCGGTTGTTTGTGATGGGCACACCTTGAAACGCCTGGCGCAGGCAGGCCGTGACTGGCTGGATCAGCACCACGCCATCGTGAATCAGCTCAACGTCTTTCCGGTGCCAGATGGCGACACGGGTACCAACATGTTGATGACGATGCGCAACGCGGTCAAAGAGGCCAGCGCCAATGAAAGCGGGCATATCGGGCAGGTGGCGGCAGATATTGCGCATGGTGCGATGATGGGATCGCGCGGCAACTCCGGCACGATTCTGTCGCAGCTCTGGCAGGGATTCGCCCATGCGCTGCGCGACCAACAAATGCTGGATGCCGATGGGCTGGTGAGGGGGCTGCGCGAAGCTGCCGATACGGCGTACCGGGGCGTGATCAAGCCGGTGGAGGGCACGATTCTGACTGTCGCACGCGAAGCCGCCGAAGAAGCCGAAGAGGCATACCAGGACACGACTGACCTGATCGACATTCTGGAGCGTGTGGTCGTCCGGGCCAAAGACGCCCTCGCGCGCACGCCGCAGATGCTGCCCATCCTGCAAAAAGCGGGCGTGGTCGATTCGGGCGGCAGCGGGTTGGCGTATATCCTCGAAGGGATGCTGCGTCATGTGCGCGGCGAGACTATCGCCGTCGAGCATGGTGCCGCCGTGCACATCGAAGACCTGGAAATGGCGCTCGCGCCTGAAGACGAATTGGGCTACGGCTACGACGT
>CAYMTN010000052.1:0-26455 GCA_964393335.1 uncultured Anaerolineaceae bacterium | reverse complement strand
GCATTCGCAAGCGCCGCGTGCCAGTGGGTGTGCTGGGCGTGATCTACGAGTCGCGGCCTAACGTGACAGTGGACGTGGTGGCGCTGGCTCTAAAAACCAGCAACGCCGTGATCCTGCGCGGTGGGTCCGAGACTTTGCGCAGCAATATCGCGCTGGTGGATACGATTCATGACGCGTTGAAGTCGGTGGGGTTTCCGCCGGAGATGGTGCGCTTGATCCGCGATCAGGACCGGCGCTACGTGCGCGAACTGCTGCGGCTCAGCGATTATGTGGACATGATCATCCCGCGCGGCGGAAATTCGCTGCATACCTTTTGCCGCGAAAACAGCACGGTTCCGGTCATCACCGGTGGGATCGGAATCTGCCACCTGTACGTCGATGAAACAGCCGATCTCGACAAAGCGGTGGCGATTGTCCAAAACGCGAAAGTCCAGCGTCCTTCGGTGTGTAATGCGCTTGATACGCTGTTGGTGCAGGAATCAATTGCCAGCCAATTCGTGCCGCGCGTGGCGGACCGGCTGCGTCAGGATGGCGTGCAGTTTCGTGCTGACGCGCGTGTTATGTCGCTGCTCGAAGGCTCGGATTCTGTCCAGGCGGCGGGGCCGGGGGACTGGGATGTGGAATGGCTCGACTTGATTTTGGGAATTCACGTCGTGCCGGACCTGGATGCTGCGATCGATCATATCCGCCAGCATGGTACGGCCCACTCGGACGGCATTCTGACCAGCGATCCGGCGTCGATGGAACGCTTCTTGAACGAGGTTGACTCGGCAGCCGTGTACGTCAATGCATCCACGCGTTTTACGGACGGCAGCCAGTTGGGGTTGGGGGCGGAGATCGCTATCAGTACCCAAAAACTGCACGCACGCGGCCCGATGGGGTTGCAGGAACTCACGACGTACAAATGGATTATCGAAGGAGACGGACACACGCGTCCCTGAGCCAATCGTTTTGTAGCGGCGGGTGGTGTGACGTGTGTTCGGGTTAATCGCCGGTCACTTTCCTTATGTCGGATTGGCTGGTACAGTGTAGATGGTCGCTGCGGCTTTTCACAACCGGTATGATTGCGAGAGGCCGCAGTGTTATCAGTGGAGGATGTCATGCGGAAGTTCCTATGGCGCTATGGATTGGCCGTTTTCTGCCTGGTGGCTGCGATCTGGATGTGGTCCGGGTCGGATGCCGCGCAAGGTCAGGGTGGCAGTGAACCGGGCGATTTTCCGGCGCTTGTCGGGTTTTTGCGGAACGAACAAGGGCAGGCGATTGCCGGGGCAGAGATAGAGGTGTTTTATGACGGCGAAGCAAAACCGGTCGTGGTGGCAGAGAGCCGTGAGGATGGTTTGTGGGAGACTGAACTGCCGCGCCTGCCGGAGCAGTCGGTCACACTGAAGGTCAAGCATCCCCATTTTCGCGCCGATCCGGTTGAGCTTGAGCCAGAACAGGTCGCATCGCTCCGGCAAGAAAAATCGGTGAATGTAGGCGAGATCACGGCCAAGAACCGGTATGCGCCCGGATTTTGGGTTGCATCCTTCACGTTTTTGTTGGTGCTGTTGCTGATCGCTATGGAGAAACTCCCGAATGCAACGGCGGCGCTGTTTGGCGTCGCGGTTGTGTTTGCGACGACGTTCTTTGGCGGGAAATTGGTCCCTGAGTTGTATATTTTCAACTTCGAACGGGCGCTGACCTACATCAACTGGGAAGTCATTTTCCTGGTGATGGGTATGATGATCGTCGTGAGTGTGATCGAGAGCACAGGCGTGTTTCAGTGGTTGGCCTTCCAGGCGTACCGGTGGAGCCGGGGCCAGCCGGTGACTCTGGTGATCGTGCTGGTAGTCATCACTACGCTGGCGTCGGCGCTGCTCGATAACGTGACGACGATGTTGCTGATGGTGCCGATCACGTTGGAGATTGCCATCGCGCTCAATCTGCCGCCGACGTCGCTGTTGGTCCCGGAAATCCTGGCGTCCAACATCGGCGGGATCAGCACGCTGATCGGTACGCCGACCAACATCCTGATTGGTGCGTATGCCAAGATATCATTCAACGATTTTCTGATCAACCAGACTTTCGGCGTCGTTCTGGCGCTGATCGTGATGACAGGGTATGTCCTGTGGCATTATCGTGATGTGTTCAATAAGGTTGAGAAGGGAATCTCGCCGACGCTGTATGCGAAACTGGAAGAAAACGCCAAAATCAAGAATGTGCCTGTACTGCGTAAGTCCTTGTTTGTGTTTGCGGTGACGATTGCCGTTTTTGCTATTGGCGAGTCACTGGGCATGGTACCTGCCGTTACAGCGCTGCTGGCCGCGACCGTCATGCTGGTGTGGGTTGAGACGGATGTGCAGCGCATGCTGAGCCTGGTGGACTGGACGACGCTGGTGTTTTTTATGGCGCTGTTCATGCTGGTCGGCTCGATCCAGGAAGTGGGTTTGATCGGCACGATCGCCGGGTTGATGGGCGATGTCGTCGGCGCGAACCTGTATGCTGGCGTGCTGGTCGTCGTGTTCGGGGTTGGGCTGTTGTCGTTTTCGATTGCGAACATCCCGCTCGCAGCCTCGATGCTGCCTGTGGTGGAGTATCTGTCGGGCAACATTTCCGGTGCTGCCGGCAACAAGATACTCTTTTACGGGCTGTCGATGGGTGCGGCAATGGGCGGCAACGGCTTGTTGATTGGCGGCGAAACAAACTTGATGACGGCTGGCGTGGCTGAACGCGCCGGGTACCCGTTATCGTTCGGGCGATTCGCACGAGTCAGTATTCCTGTAACGCTGCTAACCCTTCTGGTTGGGAGCTTGTGGCTGTTATTCCGCTTTGAGGTTTTGGGAGGTTAGTCTGTCATGGACGTTATACTTTGTGCGACACGCGGCGGGGAGGCAAGCATCAAGACCCAGCAGCATGCCATCGAAATCGCCCAGCAGCGCGGGGCGAAACTCGTATTTATTTTTGTGTCGGATGTGCGTTTCCTAAGTACATTTACCGCGCCTCATGTCCCGGCTATGGAAGACGAGATGGAACACCTGGGCGAGTTCTTGCTGTTGATGGCGAAGGAACGCGCCGAAAAAGCAGGGGTTGAGGCGGATTATACGGTTCGCACCGGGCTGTTTCAGGCTGCGCTGGCCGAAGCTGCGCGAGAATATGGCGCGTCGCTGATAATCCTGGGACGTCCTGCCGAGCAGGCATTGACAACGCTTGAGTACATGGAAAACGACCTGCTGCCGGGAATTCAGAAGGCCACCGGAATCGAGACGATCCTGGCCTGATTGGAATCCGGAGACGGGCGATCCGCCGCGAAAGATCGCCCGTCTCCGGATGAGCCGGATTCAGGCTAAAACATGTCGCGCCGCTGGTAACGTTCCTCTTTCCAGGGATCGCCCTCATTGTGATACCCTGCCTGCTCCCAAAAGCCGGGTTTGTCGTCCGGGCGAAACTCAAGTCTGAGCAGCCATTTGGCGCTTTTCCAGAAATAGCGCTTCGGGACCAGGGTTCGGACCGGGAACCCGTGCTCCGGTTCCAGGTATGCTCCGTTGAACTTCCAGGCGAGTAACACGTCATCGTCAAGCATGGTTTCCAGCGGCATGTTGGTCGTAAAACCATGCGCCGCGTGGGCGATGACGTATTTGGCGGTGGGTCTGACGCCAAACAACTTGATGAAATCGCGGAAACGCGGCCCCTCCCATACCGTGTTGAATTTGCTCCAGCCGGTAACACAGTGGATGTCGGTTTCAACGCTGACGGTGGGGATGGCCTGAAACGCTTCCCAAGACCAGCTCATCTCCTGCTCAACCTCGCCGAACACGGACAACTGCCACGTTGACGGATCGATGGTTGGGACCGGCCCGTAGTGCAGCACCGGGAATTTTTGCGTCAGAGCCTGTCCCGGCGGGAGCCGCCCTTCGGCTTTCATGCGTTTTTCTTCGTCGCGGCGGCTCATAAAGCCTTTTAACATGCGTTACCTCGTATCGCTGCGATGACCTATCGTACACAGAAAAACATAACACAGGGTGGGATGGCAGACAAAAAAGCGGCAGCAAACTGAGTCCGCTGCCGCCAGATGCGAGCGAAATAACGATCACCCAGGCTTGGAAGCCGTGATGCGCGCGCTGAAGATACGCGGCATGCCGGGCTGTCGTTCGACAATCTCGCCGGTATCCACCTTGTCTACGACCTGGATGTCCACGAATCCCGCAGCGTGCATCAGCCCGGTGTAAATATCCGCATCGATTGCGCCGCTGACACATTCGGCCCACTGACCGGCATTGGTGCGCAGTTCATCGCTGAATTCGCCTTCAGTCACGATGTCGCTGATCGACAACCGCCCACCTGGTTTGAGGACGCGAAACATCTCGGCAAAGACTGCCGCCTTGTCCGGAGAAAGATTGATCACGCAGTTCGACATCACGACATCAATCGTGTTGTCTCTGACGGGCAAATCCTCGATATAACCCTTGCGAAATTCGACGTTTTCCACGCCCATCTTGACCTTGTTAGCGTTGGCTTTGGCGAGCATATCGGGCGTCATGTCCACGCCGATCACGTAGCCGGATTCACCAACCTGCTTCGCTGCCAGAAAACAATCAATGCCGCCGCCGCTCCCCAAATCGAGGACCGTTTCGCCTTCGCGCAGACTGGAAATACTGACCGGATCACCGCATCCTAACGAGAGGTTCACCGCATCGATGGGCAGCCCTTCCAGCATCTTCCCATCGTAAAGCTTGCTGTTGCAGCCGCAGCTTTCTTGTGGTGCCGTATCGTTGCTGCCGCAGCAGGATGTGTTGGCAGGCTGGACGACGTTCAGCGACCGGGCAATCGAGCCGTAGTGCTCCTGGACGATGGTGTGGATCGAATCCTGTTGAGACATAGCATTCACTTCCCTTGATATATTGATAGGCGTCGATAGATTGGTGCAAAAAAACGAGCGCTCACTGCTGCACCCTGGTTAAGCCTGACCGGTTATGGGGAAGCGTCGTCTTCACCGGCGTAGTCCGGCGCAAATGACCGGATCAGTACGCCGCAGCACACCGTCACCTGTTCCTGGTTGAGCGTATAAAAGCGCTGGCGGCCTTCCTGGCGCATGCGGACCAGATTGACCTCTTCCAGTTTTTTCAGGTGGTGACTGACGGTTGGTTGGTTGACCTTGCCTCCAAGCCTGTCGACGACTTCATTGACACTCAGCCAGGTGCAGCACAGGTGCTTCATGATCTCCTGGCGAGTGTCATCGGCGATAGCTTTCGCAAATAGAACCGGATCAATGCTCATAGACTGTATTATATCGATATTCATCGATATGTCAAGGAATTGATGTCACGCGCCCGGATTTATGTCCAACGACTGCCGGGATACTTCAACGAGTCGCCTAACACGCCCCTGATCGGGCGTCATGCACGCAGGTGGGTGTGTGGGTCGTCTTGCGGATGCGTGCTCATGTGATCAGGTCCATGCCCAACTGGCCGCGATCACCACGCAGCATAGCGATGATTTTTTGATCGGTAACCGGAAAAGCGAAGGTATCCAATTCGCCCAGCGTGACCCACGCCCAATCGGCGCAGGCGATGGGTTGCGGCTCGCCGCCGAGGTGGCGGCATTCGAACGCATACAGCGTGATTCGAAAATGCGAATAGGCGTGCCGCACCGTGCCGATCTGCTGCCCAACGGCGACGTCGATGCCCAGTTCCTCGCGGATTTCGCGGCGGAGGCAGTCGGGGAGCGATTCGCCCGGCTCACGCTTCCCGCCGGGGAACTCCCACAGGCCGCCCAGCATACCCTCGATGGGGCGCTGCGCGATCAGGATGCGCCCATCGGCGCGGCGGGTGACGGCGGCGGTTACGTCGTAATGCGGGGTCTTGGCTCTGGGCTGTCTGACAGGCCGCTGATCCTGCACGTTCAGGTGATAGGCTGTGCAGTGTTGTGCGATAGGGCAGGCGGCGCAGTCCGGTGATGAGGGTGTGCAGATGCGCCTGCCGAGTTCCATCAAACCTTCGTTCCAGGGACCGGCCCGTCCGGCAGGCACGATCCGTTCTGCCAGGTCCCACAGCGCGTTCTTAGTCGTGGCCTGGGTTACGTCACCGGTGATGTCAAACACGCGTGTCAATATCCGGATCACGTTGCCATCCAGCACCGGCACGTCCCGGCCAAACGCCAGGCTGGCGATCGCACCCGCCGTATACCGCCCGATGCCGGGCAGCCTGAGGAGATCGTTCACGGTGGCGGGGAAATTGCCGCCGAACTCGTTCACAATGACCTGCGCGGCACGGTGCAGGTTACGTGCCCGGCTGTAGTACCCCAACCCTTCCCACAGCTTGAGCACGTCATCCAACGGGGCAGCGGCCAGCGTGCCCACCGTCGGGAAGCGCGCTAGAAATCGCTCGTAGTACGGAATCACCGTGGCGACTTGCGTCTGTTGCAGCATGATTTCCGATAACCAGATGGCATACGGATCGTGAGTCCGCCGCCAGGGTAGACCAGCTTTGTGCTGTTCAAACCAGGCGATCAATGTATCATGCAGGGCAGGGAGGTTTTTGGCGGGGTCAATCATGCGATTTCTCGTCTTAACAGGCTGTACCGATTGGCGTCATGCGTGCGCCCGTCGGCGCGGTACGTGATGATCTCTCCGAGTCCGGTGGCAGCGACCAGCGCGGCGTGTTCGGCGTCGTCGATATAGTGGCAGTAGCGCAGCGCCCGCTCGCCGCGCCGCCAGTCCAGCAGATAATCGCCCGGTTCGATGTCGGCTTGGATGTCATCCGGCCAGGGGACGATGCGCTCACGAAAGCGTGGATAGTCGTAAAAACGCCACGCCGCGAACGCCAGAATACCGCCGGACGCGACGCGCTGCGCCAGCGTTTGCATGAACGTGCAGCGCTGCTCACTGCCAGGGACATGATGCAGCATGCCGAACAGCGCCACCAGATCGAACAATCCCGGCTCCGGCGGGTGCAGGACAAAATCGCGTTGTTCGAAGTGCGCGTCCAGTCCGGCAAGCGATTCACGCGCACGCGCCAGCAGTGCCGGGTTGCTGTCGATGCCATAATACGTTAGCTTTGTACTGAATGTGTGCGCCAGAAACACACCAAAACGTCCATTGCCGCAGCCGACATCGAGCACGGTCAATGGCGGCTTGAGGTACGGCAGCAGCGCTTCCCAGCCTGGCCAGGCCTCACTCCGCGATTCGTCAAAACTACCGGCGGTGATCCGGTAAAATTCCCGGTTGATATCATTCAGACGTTTAATTATGGCTTCATTCATGGTAGTATCTGGTACCGATTCTGAGATGTGATGTTAGCGCGAGCGTATGGGAAAAAAGTTCAAACCCCCGGTTGATGTAGCTGTCTATCGTGAGCCGCTGGTAGCAATCTTACACGAGGTTGTGCAGCGACCCAACCTGACACACGACGATCTGATCCGGCTGTTGAAGGCGCATCCCAAAGATGGACGCGGCCTGTTCAGCAAAAACGATCTGATCCAGGCATACCGCGAGCTGGCCGGATCGGCTGGGCTTCCATCATTCGATGCGGCAGTGGTCGCGCGGCTGCGTACCAAGCCGATCCGCACGATGTCCGGCGTGACGCCTGTGACGGTGCTGACCAAGCCGTTTCCGTGCCCCGGCGAATGTATATTCTGCCCAAACGACGTGCGCATGCCCAAGAGTTATCTCTCCAACGAGCCGGGTGCGCAGCGGGCCGAACAAAACAGCTTCGACCCCTATTTGCAGACCTATTCCCGGCTGATGACGCTGCACGAAACCGGCCATCCGACCGATAAGATCGAGATGATCATCCTGGGTGGCACGTGGTCATTTTACCCCGAAAGTTACCAGATCTGGTTTGTCAAACGGATTTTTGATGCGTTACACGACTTTGGCAGCGGCATTGACCGGACCGGTGAGGTCTGGGCCGCGCTACGCACCGCGTCCCAGTTTGACCCGGAGCATGTGACGCCGGTCGTGCTGGACGGCACGCAGCTCGATGAATCGTATAACCAGGTGGTCCAGCGCATCTACCACGAAGAGATGCGGCGCTCCAGGGAATTCGCGCTGGCGATTGCGCGCGGCGAGCGCCCGCGCGGCCCGGTCGATGAATTTGCCACGTGGGACGAACTGACCGCCGCGCACCGTGACAACGAGCACGCCGCCGCACGCTGCGTCGGGCTGGTGATCGAAACGCGCCCCGATCATATCAGCGTGGAAGAAGTGACGCGCGCGCGGCGGTTGGGCGCAACGAAAGTCCAGATCGGGATTCAGTCCCTGGATGACGACGTGCTGCGTCTCAACCGGCGCGGGCATTCGGTCGCCATGACGCGCCGCGCCGTGCGGCTGCTGCGACAGGCTGGCTTCAAGATTCACGCGCACTGGATGCCGAACCTGTACGGATCAAGCCCAGAGGCCGACATCGCCGATTACCGGCGGCTGTTCGATGATCCCGATTTTCGACCGGACGAGCTAAAGGTGTACCCGTGCTCGCTGATCGAAAGCGCCGGATTGATGCGGGCCTACCAGCAGGGCGCGTGGCGAGCCTACACCCATGACGAGCTGTTGCACGTGCTGGCAGCCTGTTTCGAGTACACGCCTGAATACTGCCGCCTGACGCGTGTCGTGCGTGACATTCCCTCGACGGATATCGTGACCGGCGACCTGACGACGAATTTCCGGCAGGTTGTCGAGCGCGAACTGGAACGGCGCGGCACCCACAGCCCGGACATCCGCGCCAGGGAAATTCGCGGGCGAACGGTGAGTCTGGATGATCTGCGTCTGGACGAAATGTGGTATGCAGCGGGTATTGGAGACGAAGTGTTTTTGCAGTACATTACCGGCGAGCGGTGGATTGCCGGGTTTTTACGGTTGTCGCTGCCGGACGCGCCGCCCATCCTGGATGAACTCGGCGGGGCGGCCATGATCCGTGAAGTGCACGTGTACGGGCAGGCGCTCGCATTGGGCGAAGAAGCGCCGGGTCGCGCGCAGCACAGCGGCCTGGGCACGCAGTTGATCGAACGCGCCGCCGAGATCGCCCGCCAGCACGGTTACGCGCGTCTGGCGGTCATCGCGTCGGTTGGCACGCGGGCGTACTATCGCCAGCGTGGATTTGTGGATGGCGAGCTGTATCAGTTCTGCACGCTGTAACTGCACATCCGCAACTGCACCGCGTCCGCGTGCGTAGTGAAGAATAACTGTGTCGAATAGTAGAAGGCCGATCTATGCCGGAAAAAAACGCTCCCGACGATGAATCGCGCGCGCTGGCCCCCGATGGAAGACGCGTGCTTGAGGGACAGGTGGTCGCGCCGGGCGAACGCCAGCCGCGCCCGCGCAAACGCCGCGCTGCGCCCCCGCCACCCCCGCCGCCGCGACGTGGTTGTTGGGCGACGTGCGCGTTGTTTGGCGGCCTTTCGCTGCTGGTGATGACGCTGGTCGTGGCCTGCATGGCGCTCGTCATGACGGTGCAGATCGCCGGTTTTCTGCGCGATCCGCTGGACAATTTCCTGGCGATATTTGGGTTTGAGAAGAACACAACGCCGGTCGTGGTCGATAACCGGACGATTGTGCTCGGCATCCGTGAGATGGCGCTGCTGCAGACGGCGACGGGTGATATTCAGATTGTGAAAACGGTGGTCGACACGGGTCCCGCGCCGGACGCCGAGCTGAAGGTGAGTTTTATCGGGTACGTGACGGCAGGTATCGACCTGGCACGCGTAACCGAACAGAATATCATTTTCCAGCCGGATGGCAGCCTGACGGTTATTTTGCCCCCTGCGCAGTTGACCGGTTGTTACCTCGGCAAACCGGACGTGTTGAGCCGCAAATGCACCGATATTCCCGTGGTGCAGGACTGCGGCGAGATCGTTCAAGCACTGCACGACGAAGCCTACGACCGTGCGATCGACGAACTCCGTGACACGGCATACGAGCTTGATCTGCTGAATCTGTCGTATCAAGAGGCTGAGGCACGCGTGTACGATCTGCTGAAGAGCCTGGGCTACGACCAGGTGACGTTTCAGCTGAGCGGTGAAGAATTGCCACCCAGCGAGACATGTTTCCCCAACTAGAAGCGTGCATTCCACACGTCGGCAGCGTACTGCTGCGCGCATAACTCGGCGGCGCGTGCCTGCTCGCCGGATGTCAGCGCGCCGTGCTCGAAATGCAGATCAAACGTTTCACGAAAACCCTCGATCATGGCATGAACGGCCTGCTCCCATGCGATCTGCCGGTTCAATACACCGGCCAGGGTAGCGGCGCGACGCTGCACGCGCCTGCGGATGGTTTCGCGCTGCTCGTCGGAGTCAAACCGCAGGGCGTCGCAGATCCGCGTGATGTCGCCCGTCAGGGGCAGGGAGCCATGCTGTAACACGGCCCCGAACTTGCGTACCTGGGCGCTGCCGACCAGTTTTTTTTCATCGACCGTGATTTCGTAGTGGCTGGGCACTTCAAAACATACCGGGTTTTTCGGGCCGTGCTGCCGGTCGGCTCGTTTGTCGGCCTGGGGGGCGGTTCCCAGGCGGTGCAATCCGTTGAGCAGCGCCCGGCTGAGATTGCGATAACTCTGCACGATGTCTCCGGCTACGATGGGGTTTCCGGCCAACACGGCGACGCTGTAAGTGAGTTCGTCCGTGTGCAGAATGGCCCGCCCGCCGGTCATACGCCGTACCAGGCCCCAACCGCGTGCAGCCAGCCGGTCTTGATCCACATCGTTGATCGGCTGCATGTAACCCAACGAGAGACACGGCGGCTGCCACGCATAAAAGCGCAGCGTGGGCGGCGCGTTTTCCGCGGCGACAGCTTCCATAATCGCCTGATCGACAGCCATATTCATCGACCCGCCATCCGTGCCGGTGATCAACAAGCGCCAGGTTGAGTTATCCATCTCCGCTCTTTCCTCCCGTGTTGGATAAGCGTAGCGCAGCAGGAGGATTTTAGCACATTGAGGCTTTAAGTGTTTAACGCTACAATACACTATGAAAGATAGCCCGGAGTTGTGCATGACCACAGACAACACAGTCCCTACGCAGCCCCACAACGACCCGGCCCGGCCCGTCGAGTCGGATAATGGCAGGTCCGCCGGTACGCTGCTGGATGCGGAGCACTGGTACAGTTTCCCTGGCCAAAAACCGCTGGCTCCGCCGCGTGTTGAATCGCCGGTGCCGGCTCTGGCGCACCGCCAGCGCGGACAGCGGCAGACGGCACGCGATCGCGTGCGGCGGCGCAAGGTCCGGCGGGAACTGGGCGCACCGGATGATTGGGCGTGGGTCATCATTGCAGCAGCGTTGTTGGGCATGACGGTGGTCATGAGTATGACCGTTTTTTTCCTGCTTCAGGCCACGCGCGGTTTGACAGGGACGGTCGCAACCAGCGCACCGCCGCTTGAGCCAACTTCCGTGATCTACGGGGCGGGCGGCATCCTGGAGGTGGACAGCGACCAGCCAGTCGGCGGTATGCTGGGCAACGGCGAGAGCATGATCATCCGGCCCTGGGACGGTAAGGAACGTTTCACCGTGCTGGTGATGGGCATGGACCAGCGCCCTGGCGAGTTTGGTATGTCGTTCCGCACTGACACGATGATTCTGATCAGCATCGATCCCCGGACGAATCACGTCGGCATGTTGAGCATCCCGCGTGACCTGGCCGTCGAGATACCGGGTTACGGGTTGGAACGCGTGAACACGGCGTATCAAACCGGCGAATTGGAGGGGCCGGGCGGCGGCCCGCTGATGGCGATGCGTACGATTCAGTATAACCTGGGCATCCGCGTCAACGATTACGTGATCGTCAACTTCGATACGTTCGAGGCTGTGATTGACGTTATTGGCGGGATCAATGTCGAAGTGCCGTATGACATCTACGATCCCGAATACCCCGACATGAACTACGGGTACGACCCGTTTTACATTACGGCGGGCTGGCACGAACTGGATGGCGCGACGGCGCTCAAATACGCCCGCAGCCGTCACAGTTCGGATGACATCGACCGCAACCGCCGCCAGCAACAGGTGTTGTACGCCATCCGTGACAAGGTAACCGCTTACGACATGATTCCCAAGCTGGCCCCGCGTGCCTACCAACTGTGGAGCGAACTCAACGACGGCGTTGATACCGGGCTGTCACTCGACCAGATTCTTCAGTTGGCGTGGTGGGTCAAGGATATCCCCGCCAGCAATTACACCAACGCCGTTTTGGGGTGGGATTACGTCTACGCGCGGAACTATGAAGGCAAGGATGTTTTGCTGCCCAATCGAGACAAGATCGGCCCGCTGATGGTCGAAGTCTTCGGACCGGATTATAATCAGTAACAGAGTTATCTCGGAAGCTGGCTGCCGCTTCTTCTTCGCGTGGACTTGCGCCACGCGTTTTGTTGTATCGGGTCTATTCATCAGGAGCAGAAAATGTCTGCGCTTCAACAGATTATCGCGACACTCCGCGAGAAACGCCGCGCTGTTTCGCAGCCGTATTTTGTGCCGGGGTTGTGGGCGGACGCCAAAAACACGACTGCTCAAGCGGTGAATCCGTACGACTTTTATGCCGGGAAATTGCAGGAGATTCTGGCGGCGGAGCCAAGCCCGCTCGTTCAAGGGAACGGCAACGGCGATTGGACGCGGCGCGCAGTGGTGTACAATCTCTTCCCGCGCGTCACGACGGCGTACGACCACGGTCACGATGGCGTGCTGTCGATTGAACCGTCCGCTGACGGTTGGCGCGATACCGGTTCGCTGCTGAAATGCATCGCGCTGCTGCCCTACATTTGCAGCATGAACATCAACACGGTCTACCTGCTGCCCGTTTCGTCAGTTGGGCAGGACGGCAAAAAGGGAACGCTTGGCTCGCCGTATGCAATTCGTAATCCTTACGAAATCGACCGAAACCTCGAAGAACCCGCGCTCGGCCTTGACGTGAACGTGTTATTTGCGGGTTTTGTCGAAGCGGCGCACCGGCTGGGGATGCGCGTCGTGATGGAATTCGTGCTGCGGACGTCCTCTAAAGACGGCGATTGGATTGGCCAGCACCCGGGATGGTTTTACTGGATTCGGGAGAATGTGCCGGATCGCGAGCCGGGCAGCAGCGCCCCCGATGCCTACGGAAACCCGGTCTTCCCCCCGCACGAACTGGCCCAACTGAAAGACAAAGTCGCGCACCGTGAATTTGTCGAACTGCCGCCGCCACCAAAACAATACCGTGCCATGTTTGCCCAGCCGCCGCGTGCCGACCAGGTCCACATGGAAGACGGGCGTTGGGTGGGCGTGCTGGATGACGGCACACGTCTTCGCATTCCCGGCGCGTTTGCCGACTGGCCGCCGGATGACAACCAGCCGCCCTGGACGGACGTGACCTACCTGCGCCTGTACGATCACCCGGACTTCAACTACATTGCCTATAACACGATCCGCATGTATGACGGGGCGCTGGCGCGTCCTGAAAACGCCGTAGATGATTTGTGGGATACGATTATTGGTGTCATCCCGCATTACCAGCGTGAATTCGGCATCGACGGGATGATGATGGACATGGGGCACGCGTTGCCAGAAGAATTGAAGGAACGTATCGTCCGGGCGGCGCGTGATATTGCGCCCGATTTCGCGTTCTGGGAAGAGAACTTTTTGATCGAGCAAAAAAGCGTGGACGAGGGTTACAACGCGGCGTTAGGCTATCTTGTGTTCGATTATCACCTGCCCGACAAACTGCGCGAGTTCCTGGGTCGGTTGGCGTATGAGCGGCTGCCGCTGCCGTTTTTCGCCACGCCCGAAAGCCACAATACGCCGCGTGCGGCCAGCCGGCCCTTTGCGCTGCAATACGTGCATTACACGCTGGCATTCAGTGTGGCGATGCCCGGGATTCCGTTTATTCTCAGCGGGTTCGAACTGATGGAAACCAAGCCGATCAATACCGGGCTGGGTTTCACGAACGAGATGATCGAAGCGCATCCCCCGGCAACCCTGCCGCTGTTTAGCGAGTGGGCATTCGATTGGACGCGATCGGATAACCTGGTCCAGTCGATTCGGTACGCGTTCGGCGTTCGCCGGAAATATCAGGCGCTGTTTTCCAACCCCGATCCGGACACGATCTTCGTGGGGTATGCCGATAACCCGCACTTTGTCGTATTCGCCCGCCAGGATGACGAGCACACCGTCGTATTGATTGGCAACTCCAGCTTTGAAACGCGTGAAGAAGGCCGGGCATTTTTGCCGGTTTTTGAATGTAATCTGTCGCCGGTATGGGGCGCGGACGTTGAGCACAAGGGATTCGGCACGGTACACATTGAGGCCAACCAGGGGCAGGGGCATGTCCTGGTGCTGGAAGGCTGCCCGCAGTTCCCGCCGCTGAGGAAATGAGCCGGGCCGGATGAGCGATTCACGATGGCCGCCCCGCAGGCAACCATGCGTGTTAAAACAAGATGATCAATGCCAGTACCAGGATGATGGCGGCGGCAATCACGCCTCCCGCGACCAGCCAGACGAAATCAGCCGTTCGCAGCCGCGAGAGCACCGGCATGGTTTCGACTGGCTCATCCGTGCGGCTTTGCTGAAACCGGATGATCTCGGAGCGCCGTTTTTGTATGGCGGGGATGTCTTCGCGGTGCAGCGCCACCGTTTCGTACCGGTTGCCGATTTCCTCGTTTTCCAGGGCGGCCAGCATCTCGCGTGCGGACGCATACCGTTCAGACGGTTTTTTGCTGAGCGCCGTCAGGATGACAGACTCAAGACGCGGATCGAGATTGATGCTGATCTGGCCGGGTGGGGTAGGGTCAACTTCCTGATGCTGCCGGATGACGTCTTCAAGGGAACTGCCCCTGAATGGCACGTCTCCGGTGACCATTTCATAGAGCAAAACACCCAGCGAGTAGATGTCGGACTGCGGCGTGATGACATGCCGGATTTGTTCGGGCGCGAGATATGCCGCCGTGCCTGCTCCCCCGGACATCGTGGCGAATTCCTGGCGCAGGCAGGGCAGCGTAAAATCGGTCAGAACCGGGCGTTGGCCGCTGTCCAGCAGCACGTTATCCGGTTTGATGTTTTCGTGTACAACGCCCTGATCATGGGCGCAGGCAACCGCGCTGACAAGTTGGCTGAAGATGCGCATGGTTTCGTCGCGCATGAGGCCGGTGGGATGCGTCGAGAGCAGGTCGCGCAGACTGGTGCTCTCAACCAGTTCCATGACGATGAATAAGAACCCTGCCTCAAAATCTGACTCATATACCCGCATGATGTTTGGGTGTTTGAGTTTGAGAATCGCCTGAACGTCGCGCCCGAACGCCGCGGCCAGCTCCAACGGCGGATTTGGATGCGAGATGAATATCTTAACGGCGACATCACGTTTGAAGTCAGGATGAAACGCCTGGTAGACTTCGGCTTTTTTGCTACGTCCGAGCAGCCGCCGGATAGAATAGCGACCCAATCGATCACCGGGTGAGAGTCGGGGTAGTGATTTTTGTTCGCTCATGGAGTCGTCACCAAGGGTTCGAATTGCCGGACTAGCCACAGGGGAAGGGATCGCGCCGACTCCCTCCACCGGATGAAACGACTGATAGTGTCGCCTCTACGCCATCGCACCTGTCACTAAGGCTCGCACATCTGCATAGATTTCGTCAATTGACCGGTTGGCATCGATCTGCTTAACCAGTCCTTGTTTGGCGTGGTAGTGCGGCATCACGCTGGCCTCAACCGCCGCGTGGTCGTTCAGCCGTTTTTCAATGACTTCCGGCCTGTCGTCCGCACGCCCTTCCTGGCGGCCCATCAATCGCTGGCGGGAAATCTCAATTGGCAGCACAAAGTCGATGACCATATCGACCTGACCGCCTAACTCGGCCAGCAGGTCGTCAAGCGCCTGGGCCTGGTCACGCGTGCGCGGGAATCCGTCAAAGATCGCCCCGGCCTGGCAGTCTGGCTGCTGCAGCCGTTCGCGCACCATCCCGATCGTGATCTCGTCCGGGACCAGCGCGCCTTTTGACATGTATTCCTGGGCCTGTAATCCCAGGGGTGTTTGTTCGCCCAGGTGTTTGCGGAAGAGTTCCCCAGTTGAAACCTGTGTAAGGTCCAGTTCTTCGGTGAGCCGTTTGGCTTGAGTCCCTTTGCCGCAGCCGGGCGGGCCAAAAAACACGATGTATGTTGGTGACATGGAAAAACCCTCTCATGGTGCAAAGTTATTCGACATAGAGCCAGCAGGATTGTACCCAAACTTGGGGGAAGGACAAGCGTCTTCCGTGTGGAAACGGACACACGAATCAAAAACCCCGGCTGCGAAACCGGGGCCTGTCTGGTGGCGACGGTGTGATTTGAACACACGACCAAGGGCTTATGAGTCCCCTGCTCTACCGCTGAGCTACGTCGCCAAGTAGGGTGTATTATACCAATCCGGCGCGGTCCGTCAATGGCGATTTCAGGCGGAAAAGCCTGTGATTCGTCAGCGCACAACTTCCCACGCCAGGTGCGCCAGTTCGGGCGCGATGAGTTTTTCCCAGGCGAGCCGCACCGCCGCTGGTGAGCCGGGCGTAGAGATGATCACTTTGTTGTGATAGACCCCGGCGGTCGCGCGTGAGAGCATAGCAGCGGCTCCGACTTGCTCATAGCTGAGCATTCGGAACAGCTCACCAAATCCAGGCAGCGTTTTTTCGAGCTTGCGACTCAGGGCATCATAGGTCCGGTCGCGCGGGGCGATGCCTGTGCCGCCGTTGAACAGAATGATGCGTGCGTCGCTGGCGGCCAGTTCGTCCAATACGCCGCTGACCTGGTCCGCCTCATCTTTGATCAGCCGGTAACCGGCCACCTGATGACCGGCAGCCGCGATTTGCTCGCGCAGATAGGCCGCGTTGACGTCGGTGTCAGGCGTGCGCGTGTCGCTGACGGTGACAATGGCGATTGGGATCGGGCCTTGTTGGGCGGCGATGGCTTTATGCTGGGCGCTGCTGGAACTCATATAGGCCTCGTTTGGTCTGGGTTAGCATTGAACGACAGAGTCCCATCATACCACAGCGGGGGCAACTTCGCGCAGAAATTGCCCCCATACATGTGACAGGTTTGGTGGATCGGACCGGCGGGTCAGATCGTGCCGAGATAACGGTCGATCTCCCACTGGCTGACGTGAATGCGGTATTCGTCCCATTCAGCCCGCTTGGCGCGGTCATAGGCTACATAGATGTGCTCGCCGAGAGCGGCGCGCAGTATGGGGCTGGCGGCCAATTCGTCGAGGGCTTCTTCCAGCGTGCCCGGCAGCACAGCGACGTTATTGGCTTCAAGTTCTTCGGAAGACCAGTGGAACACGTCGTCCGAAACCGGCGCGGGCGGCTCCATGCCCTTTTCGATACCGTCGAGACCAGCCTCAAGCATGACGGCAAACGCCAGATAGGGGTTGCAGCTTGGGTCCGGGAAGCGCAGTTCAACGCGCGTGCTCTGCTCGCGTCCGGGCGAGTAACGCGGCACGCGGACCAGCGCCGAGCGGTTGCGCTGCGCCCAGCACACGTAGACCGGCGCTTCATAACCCGGCGTCAGGCGCTTGTAGCTGTTGACAGTCGGGGCGACGACGGCAGCCAGGGCACGGGCATGGGCAAGCTGGCCCGCGACGAACTGCCGCGCAACCCTGGACAGCGCGAATTCTCCATCGGGATCGTACATTTTGCTGTCGCCCGATTTGGCGTCAACCAGGCTCTGGTGAACGTGCATACCGCTGCCATTGATGCCGAAAACCGGCTTGGGCATGAAAGTTGCGAACAGGCCATGCTTGGCCGCCAGACCCTTGACCGTGTACTTGAACGTCACGGCGTTGTCAGCGGAATGCAGGGCGTTTTCGTATTTGAAATCAATCTCATGCTGGCCGATGGCAACTTCGTGATGGGCCATTTCGACATGGATCTTCAAGGCGAGCAGGGCCTGGGTGATGTCGCTGCGCACCTGTTGGGCCTCGTCGCCGGGTGAAAAATCGAAATACCCGCCAACGTCGTGCGGTACGGCAGTCGTCCCATTTTCACGGAAGAGGAAAAACTCCAGTTCGGGGCCGGTATTGTAGACAAAGCCCAGTTTTTCAGCGTGCGCAATGGCGCGTTTCAGCGCATAACGCGGATCGCCTTCGAAGTGGCTGCCGTCCGGGCTGTGCACGTCGCAGATCACGCGCGCGCGCTTGCCGGGCGGGTCGTCTACGGTCCAGGGCAGAATGCGGAACGTTACCGCGTCCGGGCGCAGGAACATATCGGATTCCTGGATTCGGGCAAAACCCTGGATCGAGGAACCATCGAACCAAGTGCCGCGTGTCAGAGATTCTTCCAGAGCATCGCCGGGAATCGTTACACTTTTGGTGGCTCCAAAGATATCGGTGAACTGCAGGTCGATGAACTGCACGTTTTCGGCCTTCACAATATCAAGGACCTCGCGGGCTTTGTCGTCCATGTTGTCCGTTTCTCCTGTTAGCTGAAGATGATCACGCGGGGCAATTATACTGGCAAACTACCCCCGGGCAATGGCTATTCTTGTGCAATTATCACAAACAGAGAACCTTCTCGATCTTCGATTCGTTATTCTTGACCGGAAGGCCTCAGGGATTTTGTGCAAGTTGCACGATCTGCCCAACTTCAGGAGACGTTCTGCAAGAAGGTCTGCACACTTTCAGCGCTGTTGAGCGTGAAACGCTGCGCCCCCCGGTCAATCCGTTTGAGCAGCCCGCTGAGCACGTCTTTGGGGCCGAGTTCGATGAAAGTCTGGACGCCATGCGCCAGCATATACTGCACCGACTCGGTCCAACGGACGGTTGACGTGAGTTGAGCGCCCAATTCATCGCGGATGGCATCGGCTGTTTTTAGCGGACGCGCCTGTACGTTGCCGACAACGGCGATTTCTGGATCGGAGAAGGCGGTGCTATCCAGCGTCTGGCGGAACTCCGCTGTGATGGACTCCATCAAGGGGGAATGAGAGGCTACGCTGACGACCAGCGGCACGGCGCGTTTGGCTCCTCGTTCAAGCGCGAGCGGCAGCGCGCTTTCGAGCGCGTCCTTATCGCCAGAGATGACAATCTGGCCGGGGCAGTTGTCGTTGGCGAGCACCAACGCCTTGCCGGTGCGCTGGCTGACTTCGGCGCAGAGTTCGCGGACGGGACCGGCCTCCAATCCGAGGATGGCAGCCATCGCGCCGGGAGTGCGGCGGCTCGCCTCGTTCATCAGCCGACCGCGCTCGCGGACCAGGCGTAATCCCGCTTCAAAGTTGATTGCTCCGGCGGCGGTCAACGCGGTAAACTCGCCCAGGCTGTGCCCGGCGACGAACGCGGGATGCAGCTCGTCTTCAAATGCGGCAGCCAGCACGCGCAGCAGTGCGATACCCATCACGTAGAGCGTTGGTTGCGTGTTCAACGTGTCGTTGAGTTCCTCGACGGGGCCGTTGAAGCACAGATCACTGAGCGGAAAGCCCAGGATATCATCGGCCAGCGAAAAGACGCTTTCGGCTTCAGGAAACGCCTGTACCAGATCGGCCCCCATGCCAAGTTCCTGCGAACCCTGACCTGGAAATACGAATGCGGTAGTAGCCCAGTCCATGATGATTTTTCTCCTTTCGACGTGACACAAACCGGAGCGGCACATTGGACGGAAATGCAAAGAGCCGTGCACAATTGTGACACGGCCCTAGCTGTATCCAGAATTTATAGCGCTGCTATTCTTCTTCTTCAATTGACAGCACTTCACGACCATTATACGAGCCGCAGTGCGGGCACACCTGATGAGCGGGTTTGTATTCATCACATTCCTCGCAGACCACCAGATGTTGCAGGGACAGATGATCGTGTGAACGCCGTTTGTTGCGGCGCGTCTTTGATACTTTTCGCTTGGGCAGCGGACCCATTATCAAGTTCTCCTTACACCATGCATGTGCCCGGCTTTAGGCCCGGCAATGGGCAGAATTATAAAGCAGCCCGCAATCACCTGTCAAGAGTGCATAGGCGCATAATGCATGGCTGTTTGGTGGCGATCACTCGTCGCCGGCTGTTTCCTGAGCGGTTTCGGTGTCAATCGTAGCGGGAGCGAATTCCTGCGCCGCGGCGTGAACCTCTGATTCCGCCTGTTCGAACGCGGCCTGGATGCGTGCCCGGCTGGACTCGCGGTCTTCCGCGATCTTCGCCATGCCGTTGCGTGCTACCGTCAGGTTACGAATCAACTGGCTCTCAAGTTCCTTCAGCACTTCCATCACGTAGACATCACCATCGGCGCGGATGCCTTCGGCTTCGCGGCGGGCCTGTTCGATGATGTTATTAGCGCGGTTCTGGGCCGTCTGGACGATGGCGTCCCGGTTGGTCAGTTCTTCGTTGCGCTGGCGAGCCAGGCTCACGACACGTGCCGCTTCCTCGTTGGCCTGTGCCAGCAGGCGATCCCGCTGGTTGATCAGCCGCGAGGCCTTTTCGATCTGCTCAGGGACAGAGATGCGCATCTGATCGATAATCTCCAGGGCGCGCTCCTCATCGATCAGCGTGAATTTGCTGAACGGTACGTGCCGCCCTTCATCGATCAGATCTTCAAGCCGGTCCACCAGGTGCTGAATGTCCACTATATGCCTCCCATTCCAACTGCTGCCCCGCTAATCTTTTATGCTCGACATAAACGACGAGGTTGATCCTGCGGCCTTTAACTCGGCAAAGCGCCGTTTGAGCGCTTCGAACACATGCGGCGGGGTCATTGATGAGACATCCCCCCCCAGTGACGCGATCTCACGGATCGTGCTGGAACTGATGTGCAGGTGCTCTTCGGCGGAAATGAAGTTGATCAATTCAATTTCGGGTGCGAGCCGCCGGTTTGCCAGCGCCATGCGAAACTCCAACTCAAAGTCAGAGAATACACGCAATCCACGCACGATGGCTTGTGCGCCTGCCTCTCGTGCATAGTCTACAGTCAATTTATTATATGACGCAACTCGTACACGAGGCTCATCTTTGAGCGCTTCTCGGATCAGGGCGACGCGCTCGTCCCCGGTGAACAGATTCGGTTTGCCGGGGTGCACATAGACCGCCACAATCACCTCGTCAAACATGCGCAGGGCGCGTTTGGCAATGTCAATGTGGCCGTAGTGGATGGGGTTGAACGATCCTGGAAAGATCGCGCAGCAAATGTGGTCCTGGCGCATGATGATCCTTATGATTCCTGATATGCCTGCCCGCTTAGCTCAACTTACGTCCGCGCGCCGGTCGAGCAGTGAGCGGATGCGCCGGGCCAGCAGGGTATGTTCCGGTAGGGCAAGATACGGGTCCTCGGCGTAGACAGTGCGTGCTTCGCGTTGGGCCGATTCGACCAGCCTGGGATTCATCAGTTCGGCCAGCCGGAACTGGCCGAGTCCACTCTGGCGCGTGCCGAGCAAGTCGCCCGGTCCGCGCATCTGCCAATCGATTTCGGCCAGCTTGAAGCCATCCGTCGTTTCTTCCATCGCGGCGAGGCGCTGGTTTGCATCAGCGGTAGCGACGCCCGATACCAGCAGGCAGAACGACTTGTGTTCGCCGCGCCCAACGCGCCCGCGAAACTGGTGAAGCTGCGACAGCCCGAAACGGTCCGCATTTTCGATCATGATCACGCTGGCATTGGGTACGTCGATACCCACTTCAACCACTGAGGTCGAAACGAGAATATCGATCGCGCCGGATGCGAAAGTCGCCATGATCGCCTCTTTTTCGGCGGGTGACATCCGCCCGTGCAGCAGTCCGATGCGATCATGCGGGAAGATCGTGGTTTTCAGGCGTTCGTATTCGTCAACTGCTGCGCCCACGTCTTCCAGGTTGTCAGACGTTTCGACCAGGGGATACACAATGAATGCCTGGCGACCCTTGCTGATCTGCGATCGCACGAACGTATAAGCCCGTTCGCGCTCGACGGGGCGCAGCACGCGCGTTTCAATCGGCGTGCGGCCTGGCGGCAATTCGTCGATGATGCTGAGGTCCAGATCGGCATACAGCGTCAACGCCAGGGTACGCGGGATGGGCGTGGCGGTCATGACCAGGATGTGCGGATTGGTGCCTTTGCCGCGTAGCGTACCACGCTGTTCGACTCCGAAACGGTGTTGCTCGTCGATGACAGCCAGGGCCAGATCGTGGAAGTTGACGCCCTCCTGAATCAGCGCGTGGGTGCCGATCACAACCTGGACACTGCCGTCGGCCAGCCCGGCATAAATCTCCTGGCGTTCGGTTTCGCCGGTATTGCCGGTCAGCAGGCGCATGGTGGTCGTATCACCGCCAGGTGCCTGGCGCAGCAACTCACCTACACTACGGGCGTGCTGTTCAGCCAGGATGCTGGTCGGGGCCATCAATGCGGCCTGTCTGCCATTGTGAAGGGCGGCGGCCAGTGCAATGGCAGCCACAACCGTTTTGCCCGATCCAACGTCGCCTTGCAGCAGGCGGTTCATGGGGATGTCACGCGCGATGTCTCCCCGGATGTCGTCCAGAGTGCGGCGCTGCGCCCCGGTCAATTGGTAGGGCAGGGCGGCCAGGAAACCATCCAGCCATTCGTCGGATACCGGCAGGAGATGGCCCGGTACCGCCTGCCAGTCCCGCCGGTTGCCCAACACACCCATCTGGAACAGGAACAACTCGTCAAAGCTCAACCGCCGGCGGGCGTGTTCCAGGGCGCTGAATGATTCGGGGAAATGGGCCTGTTGAAGCGCCCAATTCAGATCAACCATGTCGGTGCGTTCGAGCACGCTGTCCGGCATATAATCCGGCACGCGCTCGCCCCAGAGGTCGATCACCTGCCGCATCAAGCGCCGCATGGTGCGCGCCGAAAGACCCTTGGTGAGTGCATACACCGGCACGATGCGGCGGGTGTGCAGGTTGTCGCGTTCGAGCATTTCCCATTCCGGGTTGGTCATCATCAGTTCGCCCCGGAACAGATCGACCTTGCCGCTCAGCACGACCTGGCTGCCACGCTTGAACTGGCGCTGAAGCCAGATCTGCCCGAAAAACATGACGTGCAGCAGGCTGGTGTCATCGTCCAGCGTGACCAGCAGATAGGGGCGGCCTTCGCGGCCTTTTTTCCTGGCTACCGAGCGCACGCTGGCGATGACGGTCACCGTTTCGCCGGGTTGGAGCCTGTTGAGCGTGCGCATTTGCGTGTAGTCATCGTAACGGCGCGGCAGCGTGAACAGCATATCGGCAATGGTTTCGATGCCAAGCTTTTGCAGTTTCTCGGCCATCTTTTCGCCGACTTTGTGCAGCGTGCTGACCGGTGCCTGAAGATCGTGGAACTGCTGGGTGAGTTCTTCCGGCAGCAGCGCGCCGTGATGAGTGCGGCGCGGTGGCGGCGCGGCAGATGGCGTTTCCCGCTCGACGACGGCCACAAACTGCATGTCATCATCGCCGCCGGTGTCATCGCCACCGCCGGTATCGTCTTCTTCGCCGTCATCCTCGCGTGAGGCTGATTGATCCAGATCATCCTCGTCCGGTTTGGCGAGACGCGGTGATGGATGCGGCTGGGGAGCGGTCGATTCTGGTACAGGCGGCGGCTCGTCTTCCTCGGTTTTGTACGCTGAGGGCGGCAGGTCGGGCGGGGCAGGAATGCGCCCCAAAATGCGGCCCATCATGTACGTGATCGATTCGTGCCGGTCTTCGACAGACTCGATTTCAGCATAAGTGCGGAGCTTCGCCACCATTTCATCGACCAATTGGTGATGTTCGGGTCGTTTGGCCTGCTGGTGAGCCTCGTGCAGCCAGTTTTCTGCAAATGACTGCAAACCGCCGATCACGGCGGTGTTTTTGTAGCCGGTGCTTTGTTCAAGCTTCAATATTTTGACCAGAGTTTCCAATGCCGATGGCATAGAGTTATTGTCCTATTGTTGTTTGTTGTGTGCGTACAATGCCCAAGCCTAACGCATTTGGCCCAACATGTACACCCAAAACCGGTGTTGCTTCGATAACAATTCGCTCGTGATCCGGGTGAATGTCTGCCAGGGCCTCGACCAGCCGGTTGGCTCCTTCCAGGTTATCTGTGTGCATCACGGCCAGCCGGTTCAGCGGGGCGGCGTGATGAGCCAGCCCGACCAGCGTATCGAAGGCCCGGTGTGATGTCCGTACGCGGGTGACCGAAGTAACCTCGCTGTCATACAGCCGGATGATGGGCTTGACCTGGAGAATGTTACCCACAAGCGCGGCAGCCCAGGAAACACGACCGCTGCGCCGCACGTATTCCAGTGAATCCAGCGCAGCCCAGACATCGGCGCGCGGCTGGACGTCCAAAACCGCCTGCCGGATTGTGTCCGGACCGGCCCCAGCCTGCGCCATCTCGGCAGCGATGATAACCTGCCAGCCCATGCCCATGCTGAGCGTCGTGCTGTCGATCAACGTGACGCGCTGCGGATCGGTTTGCTCGGCGGCCAGCCGGAACGTGTTATAAATACCGCTCAGTTTCGCGGGTGCGGTGATGCCAATTACGTGATCCGCGTCAGCCAGAGCCTGCTGCATGACGTTCAGTGTCTGGCCGGGGGGCGGCGCGGCGGTGGTCGGCTGGACGGGCGATGATACCAGGCGTTCGTAAAAGTCCCTCCGGGTTAGCTGCACGCCGTCATCGGCCAGGCTCTCGATGCCAAACTGGACATAAGTGGGCACGATACGCACATCATACCGTTTCACCCAGGCGGGCGGTATGTCGCATGTGCTGTCCGTCATGACCAGGATACGCGGCATCAAACGTCTTCCTCGTCGTCCGGTGTCTCGTACACCACGACGCCCATGCCATCCGGGCCGATCAAGGTCGCCAGACTGGGTCCGTACATCATCGCCGGAAAATCGTAACCAGGGAATTCAGCCGCCAGCCGGTCCTGCAACTGGCGGGTGCGTTCTGTCGGATAGGGTGCGTTCTGTAAGATGACCAGGCGTTCCAGCTCGGAAAACTCCGTGACGAATTCGACCAGCTTGTCGATGGCCTGTCCCAGCGTGCGCACCTTTTCCATCGGGATCAACTCACCTTCCTCGATGGTCAGAAAGGGTTTGATATCGAGCATCGTACCCAGGATGGACTGCGCTTCGCTCAACAGCCCGTTATGGCGCAGATAATCGAGCGTATCGACGTAGAACACGGTGTAGACATGGGGCAACACTGATCGCACGATCCGTACCACGTCTTCCAGTGACGCGCCCTCTTCGGCGGCAACGGCGGCGGTTTCGACCAGCATCGCCAACCCGACGGACGTCGTCATCGAGTCCAGCACCATGATCTCACAGCGCCCCAGCAGCGTTTTGCTGGCGGCCCGCGCGTGGTCCCAGGTCTGGCTCAACTGGCGTGACATGTGCAGCGACAGAATCTCATCGGTTTCCCGATTCAGACGGCCATACAGGCTGGCAAATTCCTCGACGGGCGGCGCAGACAGCGCGATCTGCGGGCTGCCGTGACTGGCTAACTGGAAAAATGTGTCGGCATCCAGATCGATCCCTTCGCGGAAGCTCTGCGAGCCCAGGTGAATAGTCAGGGGCACGACCTCGATATTGTACCGGGCGACGATCTCCGGATTGAGGAAATGCGCAGAGCTATCTGTGACGATCCGAACCTTACCCAACTGGTTTCTCCTCCGGTCCGTTCCTGTACCAACTCATTCTGCGCTCAAGATGTAGTCATAGTGCGCCTGTCCCCCGAACACCACCTCGAATTCCTGGTCCGGGTGCAGCTCGCGTAGTTCATCCGTTAACGTTTGGGCATCAGTCTCCTGAACGCCATTTCCATAATACAGCGTGATCAATTCACATTCTGCCGAGCAGATGTGTTCAAGGGTGTTTTTGACCACCTGCGAGAGATCGTCGCCTGCAACGGCCAGCGTGCCGTCCACCAGCCCGATGACCTGGCCCTCTGACACGTTGACGCCATTAAGTTCCACGCTGCGTGTGGCGGTCGTCACCTCGCCGGTCACGACGTCGTCTTTTGCCAGACGCATCGCCTCGGCTACGTCTTCGAGATCACCTTTGGGATCGTAGGGCAACAGCGCGCTGATGCCTTGCGGCATGCTGCGCGTGGGGATCACGATCACTTCCTGAGTTGTCGCCAGCCGTGCGGCCTGTTCGGCGGCCAGGATGATGTTTTTGTTGTTAGGCAGCAGGATGATCTTCCGCACCGACACGCGCTGGATCGCTTCAAGGATTTCTTGCGTGCTGGGGTTGTTTGTCTGGCCGCCCATGACCAGCTCGGCAGCTCCCAACTGCCGGAACACCCGCGCGATACCCTCGCCGGATGCGACGCTGACGACGCCGATGTCCTCTTCGTCCAGTTCGGGCGGCGCGGCGTCCTCGCCTGTGCCGGGCACGTAGTGATGAGCGCCTTGCCCGGACCGTTCACGCACGTAATCGTGAAACTGCGCTTGCATGTTCTCGACCACAATGTCGCTGATCGCGCCCAGGCTGACGCCGTAGCTGAGCGGCATGCCGGGGTCATGGACGTGAACGTGAACCTTGATGGCGCGTTCGTTGCCGACGACCAGCGTTGACCAGCCCATCCGGTCGATGGCTGCCCGCACGATGTTCACATCCAGGTTTTCGCCCTCCAAGATAAACTGCACGTCG
>CAYMTN010000051.1:5042-26626 GCA_964393335.1 uncultured Anaerolineaceae bacterium | reverse complement strand
CGCAAATCACGTTTTGCCAAACTGGCGGCGTAATTTGCGGTTCGCCAACAGTACCCCTTGCTGCGGGGCATTCTGGCTGAAATCTAGCAAAATACGGTGAGAGGTAATTCGTTGTTTAGGCGGGCGTATCCTAATCATCATCGTTGTGCAGGGAGACACTGTCGCGATGAAAATGAATAATGTTTCAACTCGATTTTTTCCACCAATGGAAGCGGTCATAAGATTGGTAGTCGATGATACAATGGTGATACGAAAGTGATACAGGCGACTTCGTTCGTACATTTTCAAATGGGGAGGAAATCGTGTCGACTGCAGAGCAGTTTGGTCAATGGCTCAAACAGCGCCGGAGACTCCTCGATCTGACACAACAAGACCTGGCGCAAGCGGTCGGATGCTCTGTTGCATCTATCCGTAAGTATGAAGCGGGTGAACGTAGACCCTCCCGTCAGATTGCAGAACAGCTAACCCTCCAGCTTCATGGGTCCACTACACGGGGAGCAGGGAGTGCCGGTCCGTCTCGCCTGTGAGATGGTGGGACTGGCGCGCTGCACGTACTATCGCCGCCCACAGCACTGGAATGAGGGCGAGCTACGGGCCGCTATCATAGCGGTGGCCGGACAATGGCTGACGTATGGCAACCAACCGCAGCACCTCGCGCAGGTCATGGATCAGCGCCTCAAACACGCCTGCTTTCAGCCAACGCTGCGTCTGCTGATAGACCGTGTGCCAGGGCGGCAAGTCGTTGGGCAGCATTCGCCACGGAATGCCGCCGCGCACGATGTAGCGCAGCCCATTGAACACTTCCCGCAAGGAGTGCTCCCGCTGCGGCGCGTCTTCCTTCATCAACGTCAGATAGGGCACGACAAACGCCCATTCGTCGTCGCTTACGTCACTGGGATATGGTTTTCGTTCGCTCATATCCCAAGTTTATCATCGCGCACTTCAAAAGTGCATAACACGCTCTAGCGTCAGATGCGGCGCAGTTCCCTGGCATCACGTACGAGACAACCGGGTTCTAGCGAGGTCTCGCGGCGGAGCTTCTCCCTAACTGGCAAGAGCAGGCTGCCAGCCAGAAACATAGCCGGAGAGTCGGCAGACTCGCCGGTATATTTTCGATACCCGATTCTTCAGCCAAATTGGAGGCAATGACTGCATATCAGACGCCCACCAGAGGCTACGGACGTGATTCGAGCAGTTGTTGTGCTGCTTTGACAATGCGCGGCGTGTTGGGCAGCGTGGCGTCTTCACGTCGTCGTGTATAGGGGATGGTCTCTTCGACGCAGACCCGCGCATAACGAGCAGGGATGCCTGCTTCAACGACTGTCGCCGCCAGTTCACCCGACAGCCCGAAACCGCGATAGTCCTCGTCCACAACCACCATGCGCCCAGTCTTCGATACAACGGTGCGGATCAGGTCGCGATCCAGCGGCGCGACGCTGCGGAGATCAATCACGCCTGCCGAAATGCCACGGTCAGCCATGATGTGGGCGGCTTCAAGACAGCGATGAACGCCAACGCCAATACTGATCAGGGTGAGGTCTGAGCCTTCCAGACAACAGGCTGCCTGACCCAACGGGATGCTCTTCCACTGTTTCGGTACGGGCCCACGCGCGCCAGCGGCTGGCACGTCATAACTGACTGTAGTGCGTCCGCCTGAACCGAGGAATTGCAGCCATGTGGCGGCAAGCAGTTTATGTTCGAGGAATATCACAGGTCCGTCGTGCTCAATCGCGCCGAGCATAAGACCGCCCGCATCCGCTGGATTGGATGGAACGACCACACTCAGTCCTGGAATATGTGCCAACCAACCCCACAATGACTGCTCGTGTTGTCCCCCATCGCCATAACCACCACCGCACGCGGATCGCACAACGAGTGGCACGCGCCATCGACCTCCGGAGAACACCTCAATCTTGCTGGCGTGGTTCAGGAGCGCATCCATTGCCACCGCAATGAAGTCCACGATCATCACATCGACGACCGGGCGCAGACCGCCTAGCGCAGCCCCGACTGCTGCGCCCACGAAGGCTGCTTCGCTAATTGGAGTGGCGAATACGCGTTGTGTGCCAAACCGTGCCAGGAGGTTGCGATGAAGCATCGGAACATCTTCGCCAAAAACCACAATGCGCGGATCAGCCCCCATGGCGGTAGCCAGCGCGTCCTCAATGGCGTCGGCATAAGTCATCGTTGGCATGATCAGGTCCTTTCCACAACGTCTTCAAGGGCGTCACGCACCGCAGCTTCAACCTCGTGTGTTACATCACGTTCGATGCGCTCCAGGTGCTCCAGATCGCCAGACAATTTGCTGCGCGTGTGTTCCAGCGGGTCTTTGGTGGCGCTGAGATGGTCGTGGCGCATGGTGCGCAGCAGGTTGAGTATCCCCAGTAGAGCGGCGATGCGCTGCCGAAATGGTGCCCCTCGTCGCGCAAGAACGGCACGCATGAGTGGGCGGAAGTACGGCTTGAAACCAAGCACAGGATGGCGAGCCAGGCGCAGGAGTGGATCACCCAGGAAGTGACCTTCGAGATGGTCACAATGCGCCAGCAGGAAAGTGGGCCCGCCGCCCTCTCGACCGCGCGTGATGGCCTCATGGGCAGCCTGCCAGACCGCTTCGACATCGCTGCCGTCAATGTCCAGGACTGGCATCCCGACGCTGCGTGCACGCTCAAGCAGGTTTCCGCTGGTTATGTCACTGGAGCAGGTGGTGATCGACCAGTTATTATCCTTACAGACAAACACCACGGGCACATGCCAGACAACAGCCAAGTTCAGCGCCTCCATGACCATGCCCTGATTCATGGCTCCCTCACCGAAATAGGCGATGGCGATCCTGCCGGGTCGCAAAAGCTGAGCTGATAAGGCAAGTCCTACGGCAGCAGGGGCGGCGGCACCGACAATGCCAGATGAAACAGCCAGGTACTCTGGTGCGAAGAGGTGCATGTGACCACCAAAGCCATGGCAGAGCCCATCGTCGCAGCCCAAGAACTCACGTAAGAGTGACACCAACCCGATACCGCGCACAACGAGCGGTGGTGTGCCGCGATGGTCGAGTGCCAGGGCGTCACCTTCTTCGAGTTGGCCGACTGTTCCGGCAGCGATAGCCTCCTCGCCGATGCCAAGATGCATTTCGCCTGAGATCAAGCCCTGCGACCACAGGCGACTGACGGCCTCCTCAAGGTGCCTGCTTCGGAGCATCTCGCGGTATAATTGCCATAAATCTAGTGTCATGGTTTATGCTTTCTCTGTCCCAAAATGAGGACGGGCCTGTTTCTATCTGTGATAGTCCATAGATTTCCCGTCTGACTTTCCCCACAGCGGATTTGGCCTGGCCTTATCCGACCTACAGAACGACTATGGCCATATTGTACACGTATTCTCGCTGTCCCTTCTTTCCATAAAGAGCCCTCATGACTGATCCCGACAATGTCCTGTGGGGGGGTAGTTTGTGGTGCGCGGGTAGAAAGATGCCCTGTTTGTAGCGAAGCCGGATACGCTGAAGAAATGGCATCGTGAGGGATTCCGGTTGTATTGGCGACGCAAGTCGACGGGCAAACCACGTATTTCGCCTGAAGCCATCGCGCGGTATGAAAACGGAGTCGCCGTTTACACGTACCGCCCGGATAAAGTTGTATTTGTGCCCAATGTCTGCCCGTTTTCGTCACGCCATCAAAACGCGCCAGCCACCCGCCACACGGTGAGAGTGCCGTCATCGCTGCCCACGGCCAGACGGTCCCCATGCCAGGCGACGCTCAAGGTTTCGGTCTCCTGGATTTGCATGGTGTGCAGCGGCGCACCGCCGATCACTGGCTTCCAAATGGCCACACCATAGTTGACATAGTACCCCGGATCGTACCGCTTGACCGCCCCAGCCAGGAAGCGCCCGTCTGGTGACCAGCACAGGTCCCTCACACCAGCCACATGGGGTTCTTCCGTTTCGACGAACTCTACGCTCGTGCCGGTCGCGAAGTCGAATACCACGACTTCACGGTCTGACAGGCCACCGGTCGCCAGATAAGCTCCGCCAGGTGACCACGCCAGGCTGATCCTCGTCGCTTCGTGTGGCAGGTCTTCCAGTTGAGTTCCGGTTCTGGCGTCCCAAAAATGGATACGGTGCCCCGGCGTCCCAACGTGGACAATACTGGCGGCGAGGTAATCCCCGTCTGCAGACCACGCGAGATCAAACGTCACCCCGGCATCATCGCCGCCGGGGAATGCCAGGTGCAGCGCGTCTTCTGCGAGCCATGTGTTAACGTCCTGTATGATGTTCCACACGACAACTTCATCGACCTCCAAATAGTTCCCGGCAGCAAGCTGCGTGCCATCCGGTGACCACACCACCACACTGGAGGCGCTCGGTGATCCGCCAAACGACAGCACCTGTTCGCCGGAAACCTGCTCCCCATCGCGGGTAATCTGCCAGATGGAGATCGAGCCAGCACCGGGAAGAGTGGCGAGCAATTGCCCGCCGGGCGACCACGCTACTTGCCGAGTGCCGGGGATGATCAGGTGCGGTAAGTCGCTGGCCAACGACCACAGCCGTACATGTCGATCCTCGCTGACCGACGCCAGAATCGTCCCATCCGGGGACCATTCCAGCGCCCGCACCGCCCCAAAATGATTGACTAGGACACCCACCTGGTGCCAGCTATCGCCCTGCCGCTCCAGTACGCTGCCATCATAGAGAACGGCTCTCAGGCCGGATGCATCCCAAAACACGTTAACGGCTGGGTCCGGTATCTCGGAAAAACTATCGATCAACCGATAACGAGACCCGTCAACCTGTTCCCAAAGGCCGATCGCCTCACGTCCCGCCGCCAGGTGTGTTCCGTCGGGCGACCACACCAGGTCTCTGGCCAGCGGTCCCGATTCAACGGCAGCTTCGACGAACTGACCCGCTGGATCGGGCTCCCAAATCCGCACGCCGTCGCTGCTGGCAGCGGCGAGTTTGCCAGCCTGTGACCAGGCGACACGCTCGTAAGAGCCGCGCTGGAGGATTTCGCCACCAAAGTGGATGACTTCGCCGCTGGCGATACGGGCGACTCCCACACCGTCCGCATAACTGGCAAACGCCAAGGCGCTGCTATCGGGTGACCAAGCGATATGGTTGAGCATAATGGATTCGTCAATGAGTTCCTCGATTAGCCGCAGTTCTTTTGTGTATGCTCCGGTTGAGGCATTCCAGAGGTAAAGCTCATTTCTAGGTGAGACAGCAGCAATCCATTGACCATCGGGAGACCAGCGGACACTCGTGATCTCGCGCGTTTCACCCTGCAACTCACGCACGCTCTCGCCAGTTGATGCGTCCCAGACCCATAGCGCACGGCCTCCGCGTGCTTCATGCCCGCCCGCCACGATGTAACGCCCATCGGGCGACCAGTCGACTGATTGGAACGACACTGCGTCGCTTTCCAAGACACGCGCGACCGAATAGGATCGCGTGTCATATATGACGATGGTGCCGTGCGCCGTTGCTACCGCCAGGGAAAATGCATCCGGACTCAGCGCGGCCTCCTGATACGTCCCTTTACCCCATACCTGAATACGCTCGAATTCCTCCGTCTGGGCCGGGCGCGTGTTTGGTGCGCCTGCTAACGAGAACATGGGCATGAGCAGGGCCAGCCAGAAAAGACAGGCAAGATATTTACTCATCGGAAAACTTCCTTACGCTTGTCCGGGTCGAAGCGTTCACCGGACCGGCATCCACCTGACATGTCGGATCACGCCAACTCCGGCGACGTCGCCCAGCTCGCGGCAGTTTTCCAGATTGCAGACATACCAGAGCGTATCACCGCCTTCGATCGCGCCGCAGTGCATCATCGGTACGATGGTTTTATACAGTATCCACGTGCCATCTGGCGACCACTGGATGGGCGCGCTATTTCCGCCACAGCCAGTCACATATGGCGCTTCGTGGCTCAGCAGCTTGACGGTCTGGCCGGTGGTAAGATCGTAAACGTTCAAGTCATATGATTCGAATGGCGAGTCATCGTCTGGCTGAACGGCTGGCTTGCCAATAAAAGCGATTCGGCTGCCATCCGGGGACCAGTACAGCGAGTGAACCTCGCCCAGGTATCCGGTTGGCAGCACCTGAAGGTGAGTGGCATCCGGGCTGACCACACATATGCCGGACATTCCGTTTTCTCCCGGGCAGTCGAACGCGATCTGGCGTCCGTCGGGCGACCACATGGGCAGGCTTCCTTCGGCCAGAGTCATCCGCCCTGAACCGTCGGGGTGAATGACCTGGATCGTGGGGGAGGAGTCCGCCCAGTGTTCAAAAACTATCTGGCTGCCGTCCGGCGACCAGCTTACGCAGCCGCTCACGTGACCTGAATCGACCAGGGTGTCAACGCCGGAGCCGTCGGTGTGAATGCTGTACAGCCCCTTGCTGTTCGCGTTCCCAGACCGGAACAGTACCCGGTTCCCATCCGGCGCGATGGCTAACGCGGGCAGCCCATCCGGTGTGGTCGTAATCACAGGCCGTGTTACGCCGTCGCTGAACACGGCCAGAAGCGTGTCGGTCACAGGGGTTGTGCCGAGCAGCCGCACACGGCCTGTATCCAGATACCCTGAAAAATCCGGGCCGCGATCCTCGTCTGTGTAATCCTGATCCCAGAACAACACCTGCTGGCTGTCCGGCAGCCACGTAGCCTGCCAATGCCATGACGGGGCGCCCAATTGGTCAAGAACGTCTGAAACCAGCGCAATAGGGTTCTTCCCATCCTTGTCTCGAACTTCAAGAACCGTGTCATACGCCTTGTCAGGATTGCCATCAACCGGATACCAGAATACCCCCAGCCACCTGCTACCATCGGGTGACAGGGCGGCAATGAACATGTAATTGCATATCGGGTTGTATCCAGCGTAGGGATCATGTGGGTCAACCGAGGTAGCGAGAATCTGGAAACCTGTTCCATCAGGATTCACAGACACGCAGTCAGGATGCGTGGTCCAAGTCGATGGACCATGCACAAGCACGAGCGCGTTTGAGGTCTCGTTTTGTCTGCGCTCAACAGCCGTCACGGACAGCCGCAGCATGTCATCAGGCCCGACCGGCTTCAGATCAGACAGCCATGCTGACCACATGCCGTCCGCTCTGGCTTGATAGGATGTGGGTAACAAAGCGGGGACGATTACGAGTATGAATAGTGTTGTGACAATCCATCGGCTACACATTATCGGACTCCTTGCTCGGTGACTTGTCGGGCGCTTCTAGGAATGTGTTCCCTATCCCATCCTGACCCCCCATAACCGGATAGTCCCCCCGCCGCTGGAGGCTATCAGTGTTCCGTCCGAGCTGAACATGACATCCGACAGGCTGGTATGCCCCTCAAGCGCGACCAGCAGTTCATGAGTGGCCGTATCCCGTACGTGCAGTGTGCCATCGCTGAGCCCGATCACTAGCAGGCTTCCATCCGGGCTGAACGCAACGTTCGTCACCGCATAGGCGTTCATTTCAAAGGTTGCCAGTTCAGTGCCGGTGATCACACCGCCTTCCCTGGAGATACCCCACAGCCGCACGTTCGCGCGGTCTTCACCACCACCGGACGCTAACAGCCGGCCATCCGGGCTGAAGGCAACGGCTCGAACCCATCCGGCGTGTCCTTCGAGCACCGCCAGCGTTTCGCTGGTCGTCACATCCCACAGCCGGATCGTGGTATCCATGCCGCCAGCGGCCAGCAGGGAACCATCGGGACTGAAGGCGACATCGCTCACATAGTCGATATGACCCTCCAGTATCGCCAGTTTTTCGCCTGTCGTCGTATCCCACAAATGGACGGTGCCGTCCCACCAACCGGCGGCCAGCAGGCGTCCGTCCGAGCTGAAGGCGATGCTTTCCACATTTTCATAGTCCTCGGTTAGCGTGTAAAGAACTTCTCCGGCTGCGACATCCCACAGCCGAAATCCGGAACCGGCGCTTGCCGTGGCGAGTAGTGTTCCATCCGGGCTAAAGGCCACATCACTCATGGAGCCAGAGCCTTCCAGGTAGCCCCGAATGGCCCCTGTTTCGATATCCCATAGTTCCACCCAACCCCCCTCTGTGATGTAGCCACCGGTTCCGGCGGCGACGGTGGTCCCATCCGGACTCAACGTGATGCCCGTAATCGTGACAATATCACACGATGCCCCACCGCACTCGGCACCACCGAAACGGTAACCTTTCAAGGCGGTCAGAAGTTCGCCCGTAACCGCATCCCAAACATGGACCTGCCCGATTCCGTCCCCGGCAGCCAACCGTGACCCGTCCGGGCTGTAGGCCACGCCCAACGTCCCGCCCGTGTATGGGCAGGGCTGCCAGTCCTGACCGCGATCCTCACCAAAACATGAGCTAAACTCATCCCCGGAGGGGCGTTCCAGGTCGGGCAGACGGTCGCCAGTCGCCATGTCCCACCGGCGGATGTCCTCATCAGCCGACGCGAGCACCGATCCATCCGGGCTGAAGGTCAAATAGCGCGTGCCGCCACGGTGCTCCAGTCTGTACAGTTCCGTGCCCCTCTCGACATCCCACACATACATCACGCCTCCGGTAGTCCCAACTGCCAGCAGGGTTCCATCGGGGCCATAAGCCACACTCCCCCCGTGGTTTGATCCCAGCGGCCAGGTAGCGAGCAATTCATACGTCTGGGCATCCCAGAGGCGCACCGTTCCCGGCTTGTCGACGGTGTCCTGCGTGCGACCTGATGTGCCGGTGGTCGCCACCACGCCTCCATCCGGGCTGAATGCGACGCTGGTATCACCATGGAAGCCCGGATCGCCGGTGAATGCAGCCAGGTTTTCGCCGGTTGCCATATCCCACAGCATCACGCCATCGGTTGCGCAGGCCAGCGTTGTACCATCCGGGCTGAATACCAGGCCGGTCACTTCCCGCCACCAATCGCTCGGATGGCAGTCCAACTCAAAAACAGGGGCAACACGGATCATAGTTGTATCGAGCAAGTCACTGACCCGCCACACCTGCACTTTTGAAAGACGTCCGCCGGTTGCCAATAGCGTCCCACCCGGGTTGTAGGCGATGCTATGTGGGACAGAACGGATTTTCAGGAGGCGTGGAGTGGCGTCAAAATTGGTGGCGTCGTATATCCAAATGCCTGCCGTACTGGCGACTGCCAGCGCCCTGCCGTCCGGCGACCAGGTGAGCGTTTGAAGCGCCCCGCGCCCCAGGATCTCCAGACGAATAATCTGGGCGGCATTGGCGGGCGTGATCACCTGATGTTTTGCGCCATCCTGCGCAGCGACGGGGATAGTTCGGATCAGGACAGTGAACACGACAAAAATCACGAGTCCCGCCCGTTTGAACATGTCATCCTCCTTTGCCCAGCATCTCCTACGAGCGCTGCCAACAGGTCCGGTGGTAATTCCATTGTCTCGAAGGTCAGCAGAACGATGGGTTTGTCCTCGGTCAGCGCCAGTTCCCACTGTTCGCGCCCAAAGGACCGGGCCAGCGCCACCCTGGGCACGACGACTAGCAGGAATGATGATGCACGAATGGCTGCCTGAATTGCGCGCTCCACTCTTCGCCGGGCGTGAGCTGTTGGTAGTCCAGCCAAAAGGACTGTCCGCGCCGCTGCAGCTCGCAACTAAGGCTGTCGACAAACGTCAGCTCGCGCCGCAAATGACTGTAAAAAAACATCGGTGCTTCCAACAAGCTGTTTATTCTAGTGTACTACATACCAGTTCCAAGCAGACGGCGCTGCTCCTAAAAGTGCCTGTCCTGGCCATATCCAATGCTAGATGGCCGGAACCGTTGTGGGAGCGACTTAACACATCTGAGCACGTTTTTTCCGTACTTCGGACGGAAAAGCCAACCAATCCACACAACGCGGGTTCAGGGTTATCGAACCCGCGCTGGCTGCGCGGTCAGGTCAGGGCCTCAATGGTATCTGGGCGAAAATGGTGGTCAGTGGGCAGCAAAAAAGCCAGGCCCGTTAAGGTCTCCTCGCCTTTTTGTTCACGTAACTGCCGCGAGCGGCGCTGTGTAGTGTGCGATGGGATATTGCCTGATCCATTTCCTGGGGAGGTCGTCGCCGATGTTATTGTTCCAATGCCTGCCGCCAGCGCGCTAAGCGCGAACGGACCAACAAACGCGATCCGCCCTGGGATAGTTCACCGGCGCGGATGGTGGGTATTCGGGTAGCCACATTTTTCCGAGCAGACGGATGAACAATGTGCCGGAGCAGACATCATTCGCGACTACTATCGGGAGGCTGGTTAACGCGTATTTCCCCCAAAGATCAGTTTTTGAACCATACAGGATATTTCGTGGTCATGCGTCATCGCTCCTGAGCACAAACCGGCCCGCCAAACCTGTGCCGGAATCCGGCGCGACCCATACCTCAAATTCTCCTGGTTCAAACACCCACTGCCCGGTGTAGTCGTAAAAAGCCAGATCATCCTGGGTCAACTGGAACTGGACAATCTGCATTTCGCCGGGGGCAAGCGACAGCCGGGCAAACCCTTTGAGTTCTTTCACCGGGCGGCTGATGCTGGCGGCCACGTCACGGATATAAAGCTGCACGATCTCATCCCCGGCCCGCGGCCCGGTGTTGGTTATCTCCGCGCTGATCGCCACCGCGCCGGGTGTGCCCAGGTTGATGTGCAGATTCTTATACTCAAACTGGGTGTAACTCAGCCCATAACCGAACGGATAAAGTGGGCTGTCCAGTTGATCCTGGTAACGAGAATAGCGCCGGTCATGGCGGGGCAGCGGCCTGCCGGTTGACTTGTGATTGTAATAGAGGGGGACCTGTCCTACACTGCGCGGAAACGTGACCGGCAGTTTCCCGCTGGGATTCACATCGCCAAACAGAACATCGGTGATTGCCCTGGCTCCTTCCCTGCCGGGATGCCACGCCATCAACACGGCTGCCGCGTGGTGATGCAGCCATTCCAGGCTCAACGAGCGCCCGGCCAGCACCACCGCCACGACGGGAACCTGGAGCGCGTGTAGCGCCTCCAAAAAAGCCATCTGGCCGGGCGGCAAATCCAGCGTGGTCACGCAGTTATTTTCGCCCGAACGCGCAGTCCCCTCGCCCACCACCGCAATTACGACATCACAGCGCGGGGCGATCTTGAGCGCATCGTCCACCAGATCGGCCTCGAGCAGTTCGACAGTGGTCCCGACTTTGGCGCGTATAGCATCGAAAATCGAGAACATCCCGTCTTCGTGACCGTCCAACGTCCAGGACCCTAACAACGTGCTGCGTACTTTGGCTAACGGTCCAAATACGCCGATGGTCAGGTCAGCGTGGGGAAGGGGAAGCACTCCGTTGTTTTCCAGCAAGACCAGCGAGCGAGTGGCAGCTTCACGTACTACCTGTAAGTGGTCGGGGTGCAGGTGGAGCGCGGCGCGCGATACCTCGGTGTAGGGCTGTGCGAACAGCCCCAGGCGGAATTTCACACGTAAAATCCGCCGGACCGCCTCATCGATCACGCTTTCTGGAATCGCGCCGCTCTGAGCGAGGTTAACCAGCTCATCGAGGTACACTTCGGACGCCATATCCATATCCAACCCGGCCAGCACGGCTAACTGCGCGCAGGCAGCCCGGTCGGCGGCGACCCCATGCCAGCGCATTTCGTCAATCGCTGCCCAATCGCTGATAACAAAACCGTCAAATCCCAGTTCGTCTTTCAGAATCCCGTTGATCAACGCGCGGTGCGCCGAGAGCGGAAGCCCGTCCAGGTCGTGAAAACCGGACATCACCGATCCCACGCGCGCGCGTATCGCCGCCCGGAAAGGGGGCAGATAGACGTTTTTCAGGGTAGTGAGAGTCACTTCGGCGGTATTGTAATCGCGCCCGCCTTCGACCCCGCCATAGCCGATGTAATGCTTGGCACACGCCAACACCGATTCCGGGCTGGTCAGGTCTTCCCCCTGGAAACCCTCGATGGCGGCTTTGGCCAACGCCGCACAGAGATAAGGGTCCTCGCCAAAACCCTCGGCGATCCGCCCCCAGCGCGGATCGCGCGCAATATCCATCACCGGGGCGAACGTCCAGCGAATCCCATCCGCCGAAGCCTCGCGCGCCGCAACCTGCGCTGCTGCCCGCACGATGTCAGGCGACCACGTCGCCGCCTGGCCCAACGGGATCGGGGCAATCGTCTTATACCCGTGTACCACGTCGCGCCCAAACAGGATCGGGATACCCAGGCGCGCTTCCTGTACGGCGATACGCTGTAGCTCGTTGAGACGTGGAGCCAAAACCGGGTCTTGCGGCGTATCGCCCGGCGTGGGCGAGCCGGAACAGATCACCGAACCCGCGTGTCCCTGCCGGATGCGCGTTTCCAGGTCCGGCACGGAGATCGGGAGCTGGCACATCTGCCCCACTTTTTCGGGCAGGGTCATCTGGCACAAAACCTCGTCGATTTGGGTTTCAAACGTCATAAAATCATTCCTCAGCATTTGGAATCTGTTCTCCGGCGATCACGCCGCGTAGTGTGAGTTCTTCGGCAAAGTGGCAGGCCACAAAATGCTGACCTTCGCCGGGACGGTTTTCGAGCAAACGTAAGGCGGGTTCTTCGGTCTGGCAGCGCTCCTGCGCGTACCGGCAGCGGGGGTGAAAGTAACAACCGCTCGGCGGGTTGGCGGGATCGGCCACGTCGCCCTCTAACCTGATACGGCGCTCTCTATTCCGCAGGCGCGGGTTATGGATCGGTACGGCGGACATCAGCGCCTCAGTATACGGGTGTTGGGGATGGGTGTAGAGGGCGGTTGCCTCCGCCGACTCGACCAGTTTGCCCACGTACATCACGTTCACGCGACTGCAAATGTGGCGGATCACGCTCAGATCATGGGCGATAAACAAATAGGTCAAACCTAACTCGGCCTGCAAGTCTTCCAACAAGTTCAGAATCTGCGCCCGAATGGACACATCCAGCGCCGAGATCGCCTCATCAGCGATGATCAAACGGGGATTGGTCGCCAGCGCGCGGGCTATGACGATACGCTGTCGTTCGCCGCCGCTGAAGGCGTGCGGATAGCGCCGCATGTATTCCGAGCGCAGCCCGACCCGTTGGAGCAGGTGCGCGACCCGATCCTCCAGTTCGCGGCCAGCGGCCAGGTGGTTGACTCTCAACACCTCGCTGACGATCTCAAACACGGTCATGCGCGGGTTGAGCGATGAATAGGGGTCTTGAAAGATCATGCGGATTTCCTGGCGGTAACGCCGCAAAAACTGGCGATCCAACTGCGCCAGGTCGACCCAAAACGGGCCGCCGCCGCTGTAATCGTAATAGAGGATTTCCCCCGCAGTGGGCTGGTAGGCGCGCACAATGCAGCGCCCCACGGTGGTTTTTCCGCAGCCACTCTCCCCGACCAGCCCCAGCGTTTCGCCAGGCTGGATATAAAAACTCACGTCGTCAACCGCTTTCACGTAACTGACATCTCGTCCAAACACCCCACTCCGGCGGGAAAACCACATCCTGAGATGGCGCACGTCTAGCAGGTGCGTTTCGGCGGTGGGCCAGGGTTTTTCCGAGGCTTTAGTCTCACTCTGAGTCATGGGCGGCCTCTTTATAAGTTTCGTCGTGCAGCAGACACCGTACTGTGTGGTTGGGGCCGAGCGTGATTGGCTCCGGCATGATCCGGTTGCACACGCCGCTTATCTTGTGATCGCAGCGCGGGTGAAACGGGCAGCCGGTCAGTTGTTGGTACGGCGATGGGACCATCCCCCGGATCGGATCGAGCCGGGCACGGGTAGGGCCAATCTTGGGAATCGAACTCAGCAGGGCGATGGTATAGGGGTGCTGCGGGGCATTAAACACCGTGTCCACGTCGCCAAACTCCACCACGCTGCCCATGTACATCACAGCTACGTCGTCGGCAATTTCCGCCACGACGCCCAGGTCATGCGTGATGAACAACATCGCCATGCCGTATTCTGCCTGGAGCTCGAGCATCAAATCGAGGATTTGCGCCTGTGTGGTGACATCCAACGCGGTCGTTGGCTCGTCCGCGATCAGCAGGTTGGGTTTGCACGACAGCGCCATCGCGATCATGCAGCGCTGGCGCATTCCCCCGCTGAGCCGGAACGGGTATTCATCGATGCGAACTTCCGGCCTGGGAATCCCGACTTTCGCCAGTTGTTCAATCGCACGCTCGCGGGCCTCCTGTGTGCTTACCCGGTTATGCAGCCGGATCGCCTCCATGATCTGGTTGCCCACTGTGTAAAGCGGACTGAGGGAAGTCATCGGCTCCTGGAAAATCATGGAGATCTCGTTGCCGCGAATGTCACGGATCGCCGCGCCGCGCGGGTGCAGCGCGGTAATGTCTACAGGCTGTACGCTGTCGTCGGGCCGCCGCCGGTAATAGACGATTGTCCCATCGATGATCTTGCCGGGACGGTGCACGATCTGCAAGATGGCGCGCGCCGCCACGCTTTTACCACAGCCGCTTTCCCCGACGACACACAGTGTTTTGCCCCGCTGGATAGCATAACTGGCTCCGTTAACGGCTTTGACGATCCCTTCGCCGGTGAAAAAATGCAGCCTGAGGTCGCGCATTTCCAATAATAATTCGGGTGATGTGTCAGACATGAACATTTCTCTTCGTCAATGATGGTGTGTCAGGCATGATCGCTTCTCTGTGTTACGCTTCTCTTCGTTAATGATAAGGATCAGCAGCGTCGCGCAGCCCGTCACCCAAAAAGTTGAACATCAACACGGTGATCGATACCGCCGCTCCCGGCAGCAGCATCCAGGGCATGATCGAGATCACGCGGATGCTCTGCGCATCTTTGAGCATCACCCCCCAGCTTACCACGGGCGGCTGCAAGCCCAGGCCCAGAAAACTGAGCGCCGTTTCGCCCAGAATCATGCCCGGAATGGACAGCGTGATCGAGGCAATGATATGGCTCAAGAAGGAGGGGACCATGTGCCTGATTATAATCCGGTGGCGCGGCACGCCGTCCAGTTCGGCGGCCAGGATAAAGTCCTCTTCGCGCAGCGCGAGAAACTTACCGCGCACGACGCGCGCCATACTCGTCCAGCCCAGCAAGGAAAGAATGACGGTGATCCCAAAATAGACTACCACGGGGTCCCAACGCGCCGGAACTGCCGTGGCCATGGCCATCCACAGCGGGATGTCCGGGATCGAACGCAATAGCTCGATCCAGCGCTGGATCAGGGTATCCACCCAGCCGCCGATCAGGCCGGACACGCCGCCCAGGATAATCCCCAAACCCAGACTCAGAAAGACGCCGACCAGCCCCACTGACAGCGATATTTGCGAGGCAAAAATCACCCGGCTCCACACGTCGCGGCCCAGATCATCAGCCCCGAAGAGATAAAACGGCTCGCCGTGTTCTTTCGCCCCAAAGAAATGCACATCCGTGGAAACATGCAGCTTGCCGATCCACTTAATCGGAAAATTGCTCAAACCAATCGCGTACGCGTCGCCTTTCACAAAAAAGCCCAATGGAATTTTGTGTTCCTTGTCAACCGCGTAGCTCCGCTTGAAGGTCTTGGGATCGGTTTCCTGTTGGTAGGCGTACACGTAGGGGCCAAATGTGCCGCCATCGAACCAGTGAATTGTCTGAGGGGGAGCCTGTGTATAATGGCGGCTGTACGTCGCTTTGTCCTGGGGGGCGAAAAATCCCGCGAACAGGGCCACCGTGTACATGGTCGTTATGATAACCAGGCTGACCATTGCCAGCCGGTGCTTGCGGAATTTCCACCACATCAACCGCCATTGAGATGCCATGGCGATCTGGGGAATATCATCGCTGTCCGCCAGGGCGACATCCGGTTGAATTCCTACAGGGGTGATCACATCTTCCATCGCCGTTTTAGCCTTCTATTCAAGCCGGATGCGCGGATCAAGCCACGCCAGCAGAATATCCGACAGCAGCGTTCCGGTCATGGTCAGCAGGCTGAGCAGCAGCAAGAACCCCCCCGCCACGTACATATCCTGGACCTTCAGCGCTTGCAGCAGCACGGGGCCGGTCGTCGGCAGGTTGAGCACAATCGAGACAATGGCTTCTCCCGCTACCAGGGCGGGCAGTGTCCAGCCGATGGTGCTGACAAAGGGGTTTAGCGCGTGGCGCACCGGGTACTTGAGCAGCAGCCGCCACTCCGGTAAGCCTTTCGCGCGGGCCGTCTCCACGTAGGGCTTGTTGAGTTCGTCGAGCAGGTTGGCGCGCATAATGCGGATCAACCCGGCGGTCCCACCCGCCCCCACGATGATCATCGGAATCCACAGGTGTTTGAGCAGGTCAACCACTCTATCCAGGTTCCAGGGCGCATACTCATACTCAGGGGAGAACAGCCCGCTCAGGCTGTCGCCCCAATGGATGAACGCCAGATACATGGCGATCAGCGCGATCAAAAAGCCGGGCGTCGCCATGCCAATAAACCCGATGATACTGAAAACATAATCCCCGACGCTGTACTGCCGCACTGCCGAATAAATGCCAATCGGCAGCGCTACCAACCAGCTAAACATAAAGCTGGAAAAGGCGATCAGCATCGTCATGCCTAGCCGGTCCCAGATGATCTTTTGTGAAGGCTCGTTATTCTGGAAGGAATAGCCGAAGTCGCCGTGCAGCACGATATTTCCCATCCATTTCATATACTGCGTCGTGACAGGCTGATTCAACCCGTAGCGGTCGCGCATTGCTTCTTCAAACTGGGGGGACCAGTTGGTGCCCTGCTGGTTGCGCATCTGCTCAATCATCGCCGACACGTAGTCACCCGGCGGAAGCTGGATCGTCATGAACACCAACAGCGAGACAATAAACATCATGGGCACCATGTATAACAATCGTTTCAAAATAAACTTAGCCATGTCGCCCTGTCACCTCCCTTCAGGTGCTTGACATATCAGAACATACGTGCCGATACAGAAATCTCGTAAGTTATGCATATATTCAATGGCAAGTATAACTGCGAACCGTGATCACACTTCCTTCCCTCAATACGCCGTTTGGTGCAAACTGCAACCCCCATTTTCCCCTCAAACATACCCTTAAAGGGGCGGAGGGGGGCGCACTGGTCTTTGTAGTATATTTATGCTATTTCTAGTAAGGACAATATAAATATACACGCATCCGAATATTCATTCTCGGCGCTGTCTGTAAGGTTGGGGCGGGTTTTTCCCGCCCCAACTGCTTTCTCTAACCGGAGAAGTCCCGATTACTCGGCAAAACACCACACTTCGGGGAAGGCGATAGCGACGCCACCTTCCGGCCAACCATCCACCCAACTTTCCGGCACGTTGGCGATCTTGTCGTTAAGCGGGCGATACGTGGTCGGCGGGCTGGCAATCCCAATGACCCAGAATTCATCGGCGTCTATCTGGAGCACCTGCTTCATCAGATCGATGCGCTGTTCGTAGGTCGGCGCTTGCTTCACCTGGTCCATCAGGGCGAATAGGTCCTTGATCAACTGCGGCGGCTCGACACCGGCGGGATTGTCCTTCTGGAGAAGCCAGAGTGACCAGCCATTACCCCAATACGATTGACCCTGATTGGGAACGAAATAGCGCGGGTCGAAGATGGCCGAGATGCCCATGCCGCCTTCCCCCGTGAAAATGGTGGCTTCCACGGTGTTGTCGTTGCCACGATCCGTCAATATCTGGTTGTCCACCACATCGAGAATGATGTCCACACCTACCGCCGCATAGTAACCTTTGAGCAGTTCCGCCACATCGGTGAAACGCAGACCGTAATCACCGGTCTGAACCGTAAACACGATGCTCAACTTCTCGCCATTGGGCAGCAGCCGCCAGCCGTCGACGTCTTTGTCGGGCAGCACCTTGTCGAGATACTCATTCGCCAGGTCGACGTTGTAATCCAGGTATTGGTTGGTCAACTGCTCATTGTAGAGCGGCGAATCCGCATTCGGCGAAATCTGGCGCGGCGTGCCTTCACCAAAGTAAACAATGTCGATGATCTCCTGGCGGTCGATGGCGTAGGACATGCCGATACGGAAATCTTTCTGGCTGAAGAGGTCGCCCAGGTCGGGATTGGTCAAATTAAACATGATCGACGCGACCCCACCACCCTCGCGGGGCAAGATGTACACTTTCAGACCGGAGGTTTCCGGGTCTTCGAAGAACAACGGGCGATTCTCGTTGGGTGGGTTGGGCATCGTGTCAAATTTACCGGCTAACACGTCGAGCAGCAGCGTTTGTTCGTCCTGGTAGGACGTTTCGACGATGCGGTCAATATAGGGAAGCTGGTTGCCTGCGCTGTCCACCCAATAGTAGTACGGGTTGCGCTCGGCGATGAACTGCGTTCCGCTGCCTAACGGCTGCGTGACGATCCAGGGCATGAGGGTTGGGTAGTTTACATCTCGCATCAACACCGCCTGATCGGTGCCGGGGCCAACTCCCGATTTCGATTGGAACAGGGATACCCAATCCGTCGCGCTTTCGGACTGCGCGATCAATTCGTCGATGCCATCCGGGTTGTACTTGATGTGGAACTGCTGCAAGTAGTGTTTGGGGGCAGCGACCATGAGCCAGCCATCCCAACCGCACATATTCACCAGGAACAGGCCATACGGCACATCGAAGCTGATCGTAACGGTGTAGTCGTCGATCTTTTCGACGGTGGGCGGTTCGTCGCCGGGCAGCCAGAAGCCTTCAGGGAAATTGCCGCCGTTGATTTCTTCGTTTTTCAGGATGTCATCGATATAGAATGCGATGTCATCGGCGGTGAAGGCGACACCATCCGACCACTTGAGACCCTTCCGCAGGTGGAAGGTGTAGCTCGTCGCATCATCGCTGACATCGACGCTTTCGGCAATGTTCGGCGTCCAGTTGGAGAAATCTGCATTCCATTTCACCAGGCCGCGCCACGCCGACCAGAAAACCATCTGGCCGCCCCAGAATGGGCTGTCACCCCCGAAGGGGACGCGCAGTTCGCCGCCGTAAGTCCCTACATTTGTCCAGGGAAGCTCCATCACGCGGGGATTTTCAGGCAGGCGTTCGTCAACGGGCGGCAGTTCACCGGCAGCGACCCGTGCGGCCAGTATAGGCGATTCGCTGTACTTTGGCGCTTCTTGCGCGGAGGTAATGCCGCCAAACGGCAGCGCGAACATGGTAACCAGGGTCAACAAAAGTGTAATGCGGTACTTCATCGGGTTAAACTCCTCCTACTCTATATTTGACCGGAAGAACAGGTTAGGGGTACGGTTGCTTGGCTCGATACATGACTCCTTTTCGATAGATCGTGGGCTTATGTGGCATTGAATAGAGAGTGAAGCCGGATGTGACTGTTCATAATTGTGACTATTCACAATATATCACACCCTGTATCTCTAATTCAAGAGGTTGGGGATTTTCCCCGGTATCTTGAGAATAATTCGTGATATGGTTATGGTATCTGAAGCGGGAAAACACTTGAAAATATGTGACAATTCACATACAATGAAGCAGACCATAACTTGTCAAATCTTTCGTATTTTCCGGTGGGGACTATGAAATCCAAACGACGACCAACTTTACGCGACGTGGCGCGCGAGGCAGGGGTTTCGTACCAAACCGTTTCGCGCGTGATTAATAATAACGCGAATGTCTCAGTCGCAACCCGCCATCGCGTTCTCAAAGCGATAGACGTGCTGGGCTTTCACCCTAACCGCGCTGCGCAAATCCTCCAGACCGAACGCTCTCACACGATTGAAGTTGTGATGCCCTATTTCGGTTTCAACCGCGTTTTGTATGACATGGCACGTACCACCCACGAACGGGGGTACCATTTCGTCATTTCCGCTATCGACAACGACGAGTTCGCCAGCACCCTCGAAAGCGCCAATTCCCGTTTTGTCGATGGTCTGATCCTGATTCCGTTGATCCCGATTGTTGATGATTACGACAAGCTGATCGAACTGACGCACGGTATCCCCTTCGTCCAGATTGGAGCCAGGTTAGGGGTTAATCTCCCGTCGGTGGTTTACGATCAGGCCAAGGGCGCGCGGCTGGCAACCCAACACCTGATCGACCTGGGCCACCGGCAGATCGCCGAAATCAGCGGTCCGCTGCCGAACTATGATGCTTATGACCGTCATGAGGGCTGGCTCACGACCTTATCGGACAACGGGATAGAAGCGGGGCCAAGCGTGGAATCAGATTTCACTATCGAAGGCGGATACCGGGCGATGTCCCGGCTTCTAGATGAAGGGGCCGTGTTTACGGCGGTGTTCGTCGGCAATGATTCGATGGCGCTGGGAGTGCACACGGCTCTGCGCCATCGCGGGCTGCATGTGCCCGACGATGTGTCGGTAGTCGGTTTCGATGATGTCCCGGAGTCGGCTCACTTCGTGCCAGGGCTGACCACTGTCCGGCAGGACTTTCAACTCTTGGGGCAGCTTGCCGTCGAATATATCATTGACCTGATCGAGAAACCCGATACGCCGGTTTACCAGCGCGTGCTGCCGCCAAGACTGATTACGCGCGAGAGCACGCGGCTTATCCCGTTGGGTCAAAAAACCTCAGTCACGAGGGGGTTGGGGCCTACGCGGCCTCCCAGTAGCAGTCATGGATGATGCCGCCAGGGACGTTACGACACCGGACTGGACCGGACGCGCCAGGAACGATCGGCGGACAGGAATCTGCTGGTCAATGCCCTGGTGCCGACGCGCGGTGTTGTGGTAAGCGACGAATTCCCGCATCACCCGTTGCAGATGAGCCTGGTTGATGATCAACAACTTGTTGAGACACTCATCGCGGACGGTTCTCACCCACCTCCCGGCGAAGGCGTTGGCGTTCGGGGCGTAAGAAGGGTTGCGAATGACGTCAATGCCTTCAGAGCGAAAGACCGGGTCAAAGGCTTGGGTGAACTTTTTGTCGTTGTCGCGGATCAGAAGCTGGATCGCCGGATCGCGTCCCTCGATGTCCCAGACCCTCTGCCGCGATGGCTGTTAGTTTTGCGATCCCCTTATTCTCTTCATTCTAAACACGGTGCAGCAGATATAACTTTGCAGCATGAGGTGCGAGGTGCTGGTGCCATACCCCGTGCGCGGTTCCCAGATCGGTTCTTGCCCACAGATCGCGGACATGGTAGCTGGGTCTAGTGCCGAGCAGCGCGAGATCGATCTCAACGAGTGCAGAAGGGTCTTCGCCAATGTTGAATAGGGCGAGAAACCGGTCATCGGAGTCAAGGCATCGGGCGGTCCAGGCAATATGATCGCCCTGACGCATGATCTCACCATTTGCACAACTCGCTTGATTCACCCTGAGAACCTCATCGTTGGTGAGCAGACTCAAGGTGAAGTCATCGCTGCTGGGCAAATCGCCACCAAACATCAAAGGAGATCGGCAGATCGCCCATAAGGTCATGAGCGTAATCTGTTCATCATGGGTCAACAAGGATTGGCGGTCCACGCCCCGTTCTGCGCGAATGCCAATGCGTCCCAGCGGCAGCATATCAGCATCCGCCCAACAGCCGGGGCCGGTATAAGGCGACCATGTTCTGCATATGTCAAAATGAGCTTTCAAATCTTCCCAACGATCCCAGAAATCGCCGGAGATACGGAAAAGCTCGCAGTTCTGCTTGAGGTGATCACTATGGTCTGTGGTGAGGTTGACGCCGGGGGAGAGGCTCAACACGATATTTCGATTTGTAGACTCAATAGCGTGCCTTACCCCTTCA
>CAYMTN010000051.1:0-5032 GCA_964393335.1 uncultured Anaerolineaceae bacterium | reverse complement strand
GGTAAAGCATATCGTCGGCTTTGATAAAATCGACCCCCCATTCAGCGTAGAGGGCCAGGATCGAGTCATAATACGCTTGCGAGCCGGGTTTTGACATATCAATGCCGATCATATCGTCATTCCATGGGCAAATCCGCCCTGGATCGGCAATGTCCTGCGCCCGAAAGGGTGTATTCAGAATGGGCAGGTTTGCGTGGACGGCCTGGCGGGGAATACCGCGCATGATGTGAAGGCCGAATTTGAGTCCCAGACTATGCACATAATCGGCTAGAAATTTGAAGCCTGCACCCTTTACAGCAGAAGGAAAGCGATTCTCAGCAGGCAATAAACGTCCGTATTCATCCATGATCAAGTCGGCATTCGGACGATATCCGCCTGCTTTTGCCGCTGGCTCATACCATTGAATATCCACCACGACGGTGTTCCAGCCGTACTTGAGAAGATGAGCGGCCATAAAATCGCCATTGGCTTTGACCTCTTCTTCGCGAACAGTCGGCCCATAGCAGTCCCAACTGTTCCACCCCATTGGCGGTATTGGGGCTAAACCGTTGTTTGTACTCATTTTCGCTTCCTTTCTTGAGGACGAAAAAAACAGGAATGAATGGATTGTCTAATCCCAGAACAAAATGGCTGTAATCGGTTCCCGATAGTGGTGCAGGAGTGAGTGCAGGCCCAACCGGGTGTCTCACTCCGCACGGCCAACGACTTCATAATGGACTACGGTTGGCTCGAATTCAAGCAGAAAGTCGCGGTCTTGCGGGTAGTACTTAGCCACCTCGACGGCATCCCCTGCAAAGCGACGGATGGCGTCCATGTTTTCCCAGAAGGTCATGGTCATGAAGTGGGTGACGTTCGCTTCTTGACGTTCTAAAATATGAACGCTGATGTTGTCCACCACCGACCGGTAATCGGGAATGGCGCGTTCATTGAGAAACTTCCGGTAGGCAGGCGCTTTGTCCGTCGGCACTCGTCCGTGCCACAGCCGTACGATCATCGCTGGCGTTCCTTTCGCCGCTATCACACGACTACTATACCGAATTCCGGTCATTTTTTCTTCAAGTATCCCGTAGGGTTAAAAAACGATCTGCGGAGAGATTGAAGCCTACACAGCCTCGCAGCAGTAGTCATGATTGACGCCGCTGAGCACATTACGATGCCGAACTGGATATGAATTGAAAGAGAGTGAAAGACCGGCTAGAGGGCAAGTCAACCGCTTGAAGGTGATCAAGCGCGCCATGTATAGACGCGCGCGCTTTGATCTGCCACACCGTCGCGCCTTACATCCCTCTTGAGACCTGCATCACCGAACCTGCGGCTGAATCACTTGTACTTGGTCAAAAACACACGATTGTGATCATCTCTGGGCTGCCCGCTTGCTGCTTGCTCGCTCTAGAATAGGTCGGGAACTATAATGGCAGGTGTTGAGGGTGAAATGCATTCCCCAGGCGATTCTCAGCCACGTACAGCAGCGCCCAGCGACCATTGACTACATCGATAGAAGCCGTCTAATGCGGAGAACGGTTGACTTATGAAAGCCCTCGTGCTTGAGCAGTATCATCGTTTCGTCTATAAGGACGTACCCGAACCCAGCATTGGGCCTGAGGACGTGTTGGTCCAGGTGAAAGATACCGGCATCTGCGGCAGTGACGTTCATGGGATGGATGGCAGCTCCGGGCGGCGGATTCCGCCGATTATTATGGGGCACGAATCAGCCGGGGTGATCGCGCGCGTAGGGCAACAGGTTACCGGGTGGAATCCTGGCGATCGCGTTACATTCGACTCCACGATCTCCTGTGGTAAATGTTTTTACTGTCGCCGCGGTGAGATAAACCTGTGTGACAATCGCCGTGTTTTGGGTGTTTCCTGTGAAGACTACCGGCAACACGGCGCATTTGCTGAATTCGTGGCAGTCCCTCAGCACATCTTGTACCGCATCCCTGAAACCCTGACATCTGAACGGGCTGCGCTCGTCGAGCCGGTGTCGATTGCAGTCCACGCTGTCGAGCGTACGCCGATGGCGTTGAATGATACGGCTGTTGTCGTCGGGACGGGCATGATTGGTTTGTTGATCGTCCAGGTACTGAGGCATGCCGGGTGCGGTCAGATCATCGCGGTAGACCGCGATCAAGATCGCCTGAACTTGGCGATCACTTTGGGGGCCGATGCAGCTCTGAATCCGGAAGAAGTTGACGTGGTGGCACATGTCCAGGGGATGACCGGGAATCGTGGAGCTGCTGTGGCATTTGAAGTCGTCGGAATAGCTCCGACCGTTGATTTGGCGGTTCGCGTTTTGCGCAAGGGGGGAGCGCTCACGCTCGTCGGGAATCTGTCTCCCAGCGTGGACCTGCCGCTGCAAGCCGTGGTCACGCGTGAACTGACGTTGTACGGCTCGTGTGCATCGCAAGGCGAATATCCGGCATGCCTGGATTTGATCGCGCGCGGGGCGATCAATGTCGACGTGCTGATCAGTGCCGTTGCGCCGCTGGCAGAAGGAGCCGCATGGTTCGAGCGGTTGTACGCGCGTGAGCCAGGTCTGCTGAAGGTTATTCTTACTCCCTGACACGCAATCCTAAGTACAATCCCAGAAATCTTGCAGGATGTTTTCGTAGGGGCGCTGCTTGCCGCGCCCAATCGAACCGGCGGAATCAATCTGACCGTATTTAGATTTAGTAGGGAAAACGCCATGGAAAAATTAAGAACCGCCGTCATCGGCGGCGGGAAAGTTGGACACACACACGCTCAGGCACTGGCCAGCCTCCCTGAATCGGAGTTTGTGGCCGTTTGTGGACGTGATTTGGGTCGCACTCAGGCTTTTGCTGCTCGCTATGGTGTCAAGGCTTTTGTCGACGTGGGGCAGATGATCGCTGTGACAGGGGCACAAGCGGTCATGGTATGCACCCCGCACCCAGTTCACGCCGTACCGGCAATTGCTGCCATGGAAGCAGGTGCGCATGTCCTCGTAGAAAAACCGTTCGCCTCGACCCTGCAAGATTGTGATGCCATGATCGCCAGCGCCAACGCCGCTAGCGTGAAGTTGGGCGTTATCAGCCAGCGACGCTGGTACGAGCCGGTTATGCGTGTGAAGAAAGCCCTGAACGCGGGCAAAATCGGGCGGCCCATATTAGGGCTGGTCATGCTGCTAGGGTGGCGGGACAAAGCGTATTACGAATCAGATGGCTGGCGCGGCACCTGGGATGGTGAGGGGGGTGGCGTATTGGTGAATCAGGCACCGCACCAATTGGATCTGCTTCAGTGGTTCATGGGACCTATCGCCGAGATGTTCGGGTATCGGGATAACCTGAACCACCCGTTCATCGAGGTGGAAGACACGGCGGTTGCGGCGATTCGATTCACGAATGGTGGCCTGGGGTCGATTGTTGTCAGCAACTCCCAGAGGCCGGGTCTTTTCGGCAAAGTTCATGTTCATGGCGAGAACGGCGCGTCAGTCGGCGTGCAGACTGATGGAGGGTCGATGTTCATTTCCGGAATGACAACTGTCCAGGAGCCGCCGATCAACGACCTGTGGACTGTGCCGGGTGAAGACCATCTGCTCGAAAAATGGCAGGCGGAGGACAAAGCGACATTTGAGACACTCGATGCTACCTCACACTATCATCGCTTGCAGGTGCAAGATTTCTTACAGGCCATCCTCGAGGATCGCGACCCACTGGTCACGGCTTTGGACGGACGGGTCACTGTCGAGATGTTCACCGCGATCTATCGCTCGAACCGCGATCGTGCACCTGTGAAATTTCCGGTTCAAGTTGAATAAGTTTCACGAACTCTCACTTGAAAACTTTGAGCGTTGTCTTGCTCTCGATTTACCCTCACATTACAGGATTCCACCTGATTTCCTCCACCAAGCTTTTGACAAAGTAAAGATATCTAGGCGGAAACTTGACTCCTCAAATGGTCTCTAGCGCTTGAGAATCCTTTTACTAGCGGGTCGAGGTTCAGCACTGTCAGCGGATTGTCCATCACCACAGTGGAAAAGACCAGCCAGGATGTTATACCATCGGGAGGTGAGGCCTGTTCCAGTCGCGAGGGGACAGCAATGGTTTTGGCCCCAGGTAGAATCGGCCACGCTACCAGTTCGATGTGTTGATCCATTACCACTTGCGCAATCACACACCGGTGCCACGTGTCGTAAGTTTCCGCGTCGGATGCCTATGGGATTGATCCGATTTAGTGGAGGGAAAACAGTGGGAGGATGTCACATCAGTAGCAACCGTTTTGTTTTGTCCATCACAACTTGCGGGGTGGTAGCGAGGGTCCAGGACACCGATCATAAGCATCTATCCCTGACGAGTTCGAGGTTATCGATGTTGCAGATCGATCCAGCATGGTATCGTTCCACGAAGTTGGATCGCCGAGTGGTTCGACATGGGTAAAGACCGTAACGGAAGACAGAGTTTCCCGGATACTCTGTTCAACTCGTTCTGCCAGATCATGTCCTTCGCGTACCGTCCAGGCATCGGGCACTAACAGATGAACGGAAACAAAACGGCGTGAGCCTGCGGAGCGAGTGCGCAGAGCATGCCAATCGACTCCTTCTTGCTGCTGATACTGTTTCAAAATGGAAGTTACTTTCAAATATTCATCGTTTGGAAGTGCCGTATCAAGCAACCCTAGCATTGAGCGCCGAATCAAGTGAAGGCCGGACCAGACAATGTTGACGGCGACGAGCAAGGCAATCACCGGATCTAACCATGCCCAACCAGTAATGGCCACTGCGCCAACCCCCACAACTACCCCCACAGAAGTCCATACATCAGTCATCAGGTGGCGTGAATCCGCTTCTAACGTAATAGAGTTGTACTGCCGCCCTGCGCGAAGCAGAATTTGTGCTACGAACAGATTGACCAGCGATGCTCCGGCTGAAATAACTACACCGATTCCCACTTGCTCAATGGCTTGAAGGTTGAACAGACGATGAACGCTAGTACCGATAATACCGCCAGCCGCGACGAGTATCAGAGCGCCTTCAAATCCACTTGAGAAGTACTCCGCCTTGCCGTGTCCGTATTGGTGT
>CAYMTN010000050.1:17190-26687 GCA_964393335.1 uncultured Anaerolineaceae bacterium | reverse complement strand
CCACAAGCATCAGGCAACTAACACGGGGCCGAACGAAGAACGGCCTCGTGTTGCGTCATACGCTGCCCCAAACCCGCTATACCAACCATGATAGGGTTATGTTAGACTAATATGGAATAATCTTCACGCTGCGAGTGTGGACGCGCGGGGCGATGGCAGCTAGCTGGAAGCTCCAATTGAGGTGAAAACAAACAGCTAACATGGCCGGTACAGCGAAGCAAAATGGAACATTCATCAGCTTGCGAATCAAGCTTGTCACCGCGTTCCTCGTGTTATTCGGTGTGCTGGCGGGCGGAATATTCTACTGGTTCTACACATTCTCCAATGACCTGGTGACACACCGGTTCTACAACTTCACTACCGATGCGGCAACCGATCGGCTGCACGAAGACATGGACGCGCTGTTGAGCGGCGTTTCAGCGCAGATCGACGGCGATCAGTTCGCTGCATTGGTGGCCGACCAACACCTGATCGCGCAGACTCGCGCCGAAGAAGAGACGCCCAATGCCGGTATTTACCCGGATGACCAGCGCTACTGGGAACATGTCACGTTATTAAACACGATCGGGCGTGCCGACTCACGCCGGCTGCTGTATACCTATGTAGCGGGGGACGAACCCAACACAGTTACCTGGATTGGCAGTAGCGGAGCTGCCAAATCCGAACGATCCGGGGTCAGATTCCGGCAGGTGACCGAGTTTTCACCCGCCGACGCAGCAGTGATTCTGGGCGGACTGGAGGAACGAACATTTTACCTCCAGATCTATGAAGACCAGTTCGGAAAGTGGGTATCCGGCTACACGCCGATTTATGACACATCCGGCCAGCCTGTCGGCGGGCTGGGCATTGATTTTCGTGCTGAGTATGTGGAAGAGGTGCAGCAAAGCCTGAAAAAAGGCATCGTAGAGGATGTGCTCCGCCATGTTCAAGAAGGCATTCTGCTTGCGACCGGCATCACGGCGATCACCGTCATTCTGATGGTATTCGGGATCGCAGGCGTACTCACCCGGCCTATCGTCCTGCTGACACGCGCCGCCACACGCATCGGCGAAGGGGATTACGACCAGGACCTCTCCCGGCTGACCGCAGGCCGTGTTTCGGACGAGATCGGCACGCTGGCGCATGTGTTTGAGGTGATGATCAACAAGGTACGCCAGCGCGAAGAACACCTCAAAAAACAGCTTGGTGAGTTGCAGATTGTGATTGATGAAGGGAAAAAACAGGAACAGGTCGAAGAACTTGTCGATTCCGACTTTTTTCGCGACCTGGATCGCCCTTCGGATGACTGGCGGGACGGCTCTCCGGACGACACATAATCCCCCTGAACCGCCAACGCATACCGCTCAAGCTGCGCCACACAGGCGAAATGACGCTTGACCCACCTATAGCCATGCGCTATACTTGCCGTTCGTCAGGCTGCGGGAGACACGATCATTTTCATAGCACCGGGCTTGATAGACCGCAGCCGACCTGCAATCGTATCGTCTCAGTCTAAAATCGCGCCCCGTGCGCGTTTTTTGAAAGAGGTTACAGGATGCCCAAACGTACATACCAACCCAAGAAGCGTCGCCGCGTTCGCGTGCATGGTTTTCGCAAACGCATGCGCAGCAAAGACGGACGCCGTGTGCTCAAGTCACGCCGGGCCAAGGGCCGTTCCCTGCTGGCACCCAAGATGAACAACCACGTCAAGAAGGTTAACTGGAAAAGCTAGCCGGGCAGTTTGGCCTGGCACACTTTTATGCAGCGCCACTTGCGACTACGTCGGGGCGAGAATTTTGCCCATCTACGTGCAACCGGCCAGGTGTGGCGCCACCCTTTCCTGATCCTGAGCGTGACTTCCAACGGGCTGCCACATAACCGGTATGGATTCATCACCAGCAAACACCTAGGGAAGGCGATCGTTCGCAACCGCGTCCGGCGACGGCTGCGGGAGGTTGTGCGCCAGGCTCATCCCTGTATCAAACCAGGGCATGATATCGCGTTCATCGCACGGAGTCCCATTGTCGGGCAGCCGTACCAGATTGTGAGCGAAAGCGTGCGGGCCAGCTTGCGGCAAGCTGGCCTGTGGGCAGCATCGCCGGGGGAGTAGCCATCATGAAAATCATCGGGCTGGCGCTGATTCGCCTCTACCAGCTTACCTTCTCGCGTATCCTGCCCCCCAGTTGCCGTTACGAACCCAGTTGCTCGCATTATACCTACGCGGCTGTTCAAAAATACGGCCTGTTCAAAGGTGGCTGGATGGGTTTGCGACGGATTGGCCGCTGTCACCCGTTGAGTCCTGGCGGCTATGATCCGGTCCCGTAGGTGCTGAAATTTCTGGGTACAGGCAAAATCGTACGGCTGATAATCGGTTTGTTGAAGGAGTTCCATTGAATATCTCGCGTGTCTTCACCCCCAAATCTCGCCTCGCCATCGGGGTGCTGCTGCTAATGGCGCTGCTGTTGAGTGCGTGCGGCAGCGGGGCGGGCGATAGTTGGGCCGGTGTTTCGATCAATACTGACGACGACACAATCTATGTCACGTATAACGAGCGCCTGGTTGCTCTCGATCCCACCAGCGGTACGATTGTGTGGCAATATCCCCCTAAAGACAATCGTGATGCAAAAATCTTCGCTGTGCCCGTGATCAACAACGGCACCGTGTACATCGGTGACTACAAAGGGCGGATGCACGCCATCAGCACGAGTGGCGAAGAGCAGTGGGTTTACCAGCCAGACAAGGACACGCTCATTGGACCGCTCTCGACCACCGCAGATGACCGCGTGATCGGCCCGGCTGCCGTCGATTCGGACAAGGTATTCTTTGGCCTGGGAAGCCGGAATGTCGTCGCCGTATCACGCGAAACCGCTCAAGAGGTCTGGGTCTTCAAGACGAATCACGGCGTATGGGCGGCACCGCTGTACGTGCCAGCCAATCCCGACGATGAAACCAGCCGGGCCATGTTATACGTCGTCTCGCTCGACCACCACCTGTACGCCATCAATCCAGAAACAGGCGAAGAGCTATGGAAAAAAGACCTGGGCGGGGCCGTTCCTGGCGACATGACTTACGATGCGGCGCGTAATCGGATTTATGTCGGCACGTTTGTATCAGAAATGCTCGCCATTGACCTGAACACGCACGAGATCGTTGACCGGTTCGAAACCAAAGATTGGGTGTGGGGCAGCCCCGCCTTTGAGGACGACATCCTGTACTTTGGCGATCTGTCCGGCCAGTTGTATGCCGTGCGCGTCACCGACAGCGGCTTCGAGCAAATCTGGCAGCGTGTCGTAGCCGAAGACGCCATCCGCGCCACTCCGCTGCTGACCGACGACATGGTTATTGTCGGGTCAAAAGATAAAAAGGTTTATGCGGTCGATAAGAAAGACGGGGCCAGTCGCTGGTACAAATCGACCAAGGGCGAGGTTCTGACGAATCTCGTGTATGTGCCTGCGGATGTACAAAACAGCGAATCAGTCGATCTGGTCGTTGTTGGCACAGACCAGCGCGACAAGTTGATCGTAGCCTTCAATGCTGCGACCGGCGACGAAAACTGGAACTACTCGGATAAATGACGATTCGCGTCCGTGACACACTAGCCCAGGAGTAAAAGACACCGTCTCATGCTCGACATCATCATCAACCCGTTTATTACGATTTTGCTGTTCTTGTACCAGATTCTGGGCGGGAATGTTGTGCTGGCCATCGTGCTGTTCACCGTCCTGGTACGGCTGGCTACTTACCCGCTGACGATGAAACAGCAGCGATCGATGAAAGCGATGCAGGAGCTTCAGCCAGAACTGAAGAAGCTCCAGGAAAAATACAAGAACAACCGCGAACAGCTTGCCCAGGCTCAGTGGGAATTGTACCGGGAACACGGCTACAATCCGCTGGCGAGCTGCCTGCCGCTGATCATCCAATTGCCGATCCTGCTGGGCCTGTATCGTGCGATCGTAGCGACACTGGCCGCCACCCCTCTGCAATTATTGAACCTGTCCGGGCGGTTGTGGGTCTCGGAGTTGTCAACGCAGGTCCCACTGCAGAACAAATTCCTGTGGCTCAATCTGGCCGTGCCAGACCCGCTGTACATCCTGCCGATTTTGGTCGTGGTAACCACCTGGTTGCAGCAGCGACTCCTGACGCCCGCGACGGCGTCCTCCGGCGGCAGCGGTGACAAAACCGCCGACCAGGCTGCGCAGATGAGCCGCCAGATGATGATGATTATGCCGTTGATGTTTGGCTTTTTCTCACTATCATTTGCCTCCGGTTTGTCGATCTATTTTATCGCCTCTAATATTATCGGTATCGGGCAGTACGCTATGATGGGCCGCATCGACATGAAACACCTGTTGGGCCGCCAGAGTCATGACGAGGCCGAATCAAGCAAGAAGGAAAAACCTGCCGAAAAGCCCAAGCGCGAAGCCGAAGCGCCAACTGCACCCAAGCCAAAACGTAAGCAGAGCGTCTCCGGCAGCCCGGTAAGTTCTCGATCCCGCAGCAAACGAACCGGAATCTACGACAGCCGTGCCGACAAAGCGAAAAGCAAGGCAAAAGGATGAAGGATACTATGAGTGAAACGCGGTCTGTGGAAACCAGTGCAGCCGATATTGAAACGGCGATTGAACTTGGTTTAGAACAACTCGGCGTAACGCGTGAAAGCGTTATTGTCGAGATTTTGGAGGAACCCAGCCGGGGCTTGCTAGGATTGGGCGCGCGGCAGGCCCGTATCCGGCTGACGACGGCTGCCCCGCCGCGTCCCGCACCGGCCCCGGCTCCGGAGTCGCCGGCACCAGCGGCACATGCTCCGGTCCCCAAGGCCGCACCCTTCGCCGCAGCGGCGGATCAAGACATGGATGAAGACGAAGAAGACGCCGTTTCCGAGCAATATCTTCAAGCCGTCGGCGAAGACGAAATGGACGATGACGCGCGCGTCGGGCTGGCGACATTGGAAGAGCTGCTGTCAAAAATGCAGGTCACAGCGCAGATCACCGTGTATCGTGCGCAGGCCGCCGAAGGCGAAGATGCGCCCTGGGTACTGCAAATTCGCGGGCGTGACCTGGGGATGCTGATTGGCCGCCGGGGAGAGACGCTCTCCTCGCTGCAATACATTACGCGCCTGATTGCCAGCCGCGAATTGCAGCGCCGCGCGAATATCGTGTTGGATGTTGAGGGCTACAAGACACGCCGCGAGCAAAAGCTTCGCCAACTGGCCGAACGCATGGCGAACCAGGCGATCCAGTTGGGGCGGACGGTCGCGCTAGAGCCGATGTCGCCCTACGAACGCCGGATCATTCACCTCGCGCTGCGTGATAACCCTGCCGTCATGACCGAAAGCATCGGCGAGGGCGACCACCGTAAAGTCACGATCGTCCCGACCCGACGCTGATCGTTTTCCGGTTTTTCAGGTATGATATTGCCGCGACTGTGTTGGTTCGCGGCATTTTCTTATTTTCTTTGCGCACACAGGCTTTTGGTTGCGAACTATGACCGTACCCGCTGAATCTATCCCTGATTATTTGCTGATCGGGCACATTGCCCACGATGTCACGCCGCAAGGGCCGCGCCTGGGCGGCACGGTGTCCTATGGAGCCTACACCGCAGCCGCCTTCGGGCTGAAGGTTGCCATACTGACCAGCACCAAACCTGACGAACCGCTGTTGAACAACCTGCCCCCACAGGTGCAGGTGATCAGCATCCCGGCTGAGCACACGACCACGTTCGAGAACCGCTACGCGGGAAACGCACGCACGCAGTATCTGCACCGCCGTGCGCGGACTCTTACGCCGGACATGCTCCCCCCGGCATGGCGGGAGACACGGCTGGTTCACCTGGGACCGATCGCTTATGAAGTGGACCCGGCGTTTTGCACGGCCTTCAACGGCGGCCTGGTCTGCGTCACGCCACAGGGATTCATGCGCCAGCGAGAACCCGATGGACTTGTCACAGCAATTCCCTGGGAGACTGCCGGGCAGGTGCTGCCGCGCGCACGCCTGACCGTGCTCAGCGAAGAAGACATTCATCACGATCCCGGCCTGGAAACGGTGTTCGCGCAGCTTGCGCCGCTGTTGGTCGTCACGCGCGCCGAGCGCGGCGGCACCTTCTACATCAACGGCGAACGACGTGATTTCGCGGCCTACCCCGAAACCCTGAATGACCCGACCGGCGCGGGAGACATTTTCGCCGCTGCAATGCACATCGCGCTGGACCGGTTGGACGATATCGACCGCGCGATCCAGGTAGCGGCCTACCTCGCCGGACAATCGGTGACGCGTGTCGGGTTCGACAGCGCCCCCACGTCCGAAGAGGTCACGTTTGCCTGGCGCACATTCGCCAACGAGTGACTCATGAGGGCAAACCGCATGATTGACCGGATTTTGATTAACGCCCGTATTCATACGCTGAACCCGGCCCAACCGGAAGCGACTGCGCTGGCGATTGGCCGGGATCGTATTGTCGCGGTGGGCGATGACGATACGATTCGCGCGCTGGTCACCGCTCGCACCCGCATCGACAACGCCGGGGGACGCCCTGTTTTCCCTGGTCTGACCGATGCGCATATTCACTGGGAAGGCGTCGCATCCAGTCTGAACAGCGTGAATGTGTTTGAAGTGCCCACCAAGCAGGAAGCACTGCGCCGGGTTGCCGACCGCGTGCGCAATAGCAGGCCGGGCGCATGGATTCTGGGGCGCGGCTGGACGCAAGCCTATTGGCCGGATCGCGCCTTCCCGACCGCCGCCGACCTGGATTCCGTTGCACCGGATAACCCGGTCTATCTCAGCGCCAAGAGCGGGCACGCCGCATGGGTCAACAGCCAGGCGCTGAAGTTAGCGGGAGTCACGTCCCACACGCCGGACCCACCCGGCAGCAGCATCCAGCGGGACGTATCCGGTCACCCTACCGGCATTCTGCTGGAAGCTCCGGCGATGGCACTAGTCTGGGACAGCGTGCCCGTGCCCACGCCCGACCAGGTCGCTGACTGGATGGCCGAAGCGCAGCGGTTAGCCTGGGCCGCCGGGCTGACCGGCATTCACGATTACGACAATCCGAGTTGTATGGTTGCGCTGCAAATCCTGCGCGAGCGCGGCGATCTTGGCCTGCGTGTGGTCAAACAAATCAACGATCCCTGGATCGGGCACGCGCATGAACTCGGTATTCGCAGCGGGTTTGGCGACGAATGGCTGCGTATTGGCGGATTGAAGATTTTCGCCGATGGCGCGCTCGGACCGCGCACCGCCCACATGATCGAACCGTATGAAGGCGAGCCGGACAATTACGGCATCGTCGTCACCGATAAAGAAGAGATCTACGAATTGGTCAGCCGCGCCAGCGCCGCCGGGATTCCATCCACCATTCACGCGATCGGCGATCGCGCGGTGCATGACGTGCTGGACGTTTACGAAACCGTGCGCCGCGAAGAAGCCGCGCGCGGCGTCCCGCGTACCGCGCGGCGGCATCGTATCGAGCACGTCCAGTTGATCCACCCGGACGACGCGCACCGCCTGGGAGAACTGGACATCATCGCGTCCATGCAGCCCATTCATGCAACATCTGACTGGCAAATGGCGGACCAATATTGGGGCGCACGCGCGGTGTGGAGTTACAACTGGCGGCTGCAGATCGAGGCCGGAGCGGTGTTGGCGTTTGGGTCCGATGCCCCGGTCGAGCCGATTGATCCGCTCAAGGGCATTTTTGCGGCGGTCACGCGCCGCCGCCCGGACGGCTTGCCGGGACCGCAGGGCTGGTTCCCTGAAGGGCGGTTGGATATGGATACGGCGCTGCGCGGTTTCACGCAGGGTCCCGCCTATGCCGCCGCTATGGAACACGATCTCGGCACGCTCGCGCCGGGCTTCCTGGCCGATTTGATTGTTCTCGACCGCGACCTGTACACCATCGCGCCGGACGACATCCTGTCAACGCAGGTCGTAGGCACGTTGATCGGCGGCGAGTGGAAACACCGCCTGTTCGACTGAGTGAGGGAACCTGTCATGCCGGAATTCATCCCCGGTTTGAAGCTCAGCCGCCTGTTCTACGCGGACGTCGTCCGGCCCCGCCTGGAGGCGGATTTTCCGTCGCTGTCCAGCAGCGCGGCGCTGATCGGCAGCGGTTCGGAAGTCCTGGGATTCGATACGGCCATGTCCACCGACCATCACTGGGGACCGCGCGTGATGGTGTTTCTGCGCGAGAACGATTTTGCACAGTACGCCGATGCCATCCACGAGCGGCTGCGCCACACGCTGCCGCATGACTTTATGGGCTACCCGACCAACTTCGCGCCGCCCGATCCTGACGATCACGGAACCCAGCTTCTGCAACCGACGACCGACGGGCCGGTCAATCACCGCGTCGAGCTGCTTACGCTGCGCGGTTACTTCAGGGATTACCTGGCATTTGACACCGATGGCCCGCTCGAAACCGCCGACTGGCTGACGTTCTCCGAACAAAAACTGCGCAGCATCACGGCGGGGGCCGTTTTTCATGACGACATCGGGCTGGAGGTAGTGCGCGAGCGGCTGCGCTATTATCCGCACGACGTGTGGTTGTACCTGCTGGCCTCTGACTGGACGCGCATCAGCCAGGACGAACACCTGATAGGCCGCGCCGGATTCGCCGGGGATGAGATCGGCGCGGGAATCATCGGCGCGCGGCTCGTGCGGGACATCATGCATCTGTGTTTTTTGATGGAGCGGCAGTACGCACCGTACGCGAAGTGGTTCGGGACGGCTTTCGGGCGGCTCGCCTGCGCGGACCGGCTCGCGCCGCCGCTGCGCCAGGCCCTGCATGCCGATTCCTGGCAGGACCGCCAGCGGCACCTCGCCGCCGCCTACGAGATCATCGCCGCGCAGCACAACGCGCTCGGCCTCACGCCGCCCCTGCCAGAAAAAGCGGTCGGATTTTTCGGGCGACCGTTTCAGGTGATTTTCGGGGAGCGGTTCGCACGCGCCTTGTGCGCACAAATCACCGATCCGGGCGTGAAACGCCTGACCGGACGCCCCTTGATCGGCAGTCTGGAGCAGTTCAGCGACAGCACCGACCTGTGTTCGGATGCTGCATGGCGGCAGACCTTACGCGGGCTGTACGAGTGAAAACGTCGCCAGCAATCAGTTTAGCTGGATCAACAGCCAGCCCGTTTTGCCCGCCTCGATAGTCACGTCCTTCTTGAAGCGCAGCACACCATTGACCCGCACGAAGACCTGATACTCCCCCGCTGGCAGATCGGCGTAGGTGTAGTTTTCGCCGTAGTACGGGTCCGGGTTGACCGTATCATCGGCGTAGGAATAGGTGTACCGGTCCACGCCGCCGCCCTTCGGTTGGATGTTGATCATGGTGTTGTATAGCAGCCTGCCGTCACGGTCCATGACGCGCCCGGCCAGGGTGCCAAAACGCGCCCAGGGCCGCACCCACAGGTCCGGATTGTACGTGCTGTAGTAGTCATACGGATCGCCGATACGCACCTCAAAATGCAGATGGTTTCCGGTCGAACGGCCCCGCGACCAACTCACGGGACGGCTGCATCATCG
>CAYMTN010000050.1:0-17180 GCA_964393335.1 uncultured Anaerolineaceae bacterium | reverse complement strand
GTGCAGATGCGATCCGAGCGCGACGCCGGTCGAACCGACCTGCCCGATGCGCTGTAACAGCTCGACATGCTGGCCGGTTTCAACTTCGACGCGGAACATGTGCCCGTACAGTGTGTACAACGGGCGGCCATCGGGCGCGGGCACGTCATGCTCGATCACCACCAGATTGCCGTAAAAATCGTTCTGCGGGCCAAACAGCACCTGTGAATCGTCCCCGGCATACACAACCCACCCGCTGCCGGTTGCCAGGATCGCAGTTCCCAGCACGTTTTGAATATCCAGGCCGTGATGAGTCGCAAACTGGCCGCCGCCCGTGGTGCCATACGAATAACTGCGCGACGCGTAATCGTGAATCTGGTTGTCTGGATCGCGAGGGAACGGGCGCGCCAGCCAGTAGTGATCGCGCGGCTCGCCTACCTGGTCAAACAACGCGCCCGCCACTGCCGTAGGTGATACCGGCTGGAGCATGACCTGCGTCGAGCGCGGCGTATTGGTCGGGTACGGCGTCGGCGACAGCGGGATGCTCGTAGGTTCCGCCGTGACTGGCGTGAGAACCGTAGCCGAGGGACCGGTGGGCGGGAGCGATATGTCAGTCGGAACCGGCGTATGCGTCAGCGTTGGCGCGGCAATCGCGGTGGCTGTGAGTGTGGCTGTAGCTGTAGCGCTTGGGGTCACGGTGACGGTTGGTGTCGGCCAGGGCGTCGCGCTGGGCACCTCGGTCGCCTGCTGCTGCATGGCAATCAAGGTCGCCAGATCATCAGGCGTGGCGCTGGGAGCCTGGGTGGTCCCTGACGGCGTCGCCTCAGTCTGCGTACTGCACGCCCCCAACAAGCCGCTTACCAACAACAAACCAATCGTTCCCCACAGAGTCCGGTTGTACAATCCCACTCGTCATACCCTCGTCTTGATTCTTCTGGTTTCGTAACTGCACCGGGTTATCACGCGATCCCGGCACGTTCTTCGGCTGCGGCGACTGCCGCATCCCGCACCTCGCGCGCCCTGGCCACAATCGCCGCGATGTCATTGCGATAGCGCGCCGCGAGATCGGCATCAGCCAGGCTGGCCGCATTCACGCGCACATTGAGCGCCGCTCCTTCAACCGCCGCCAACCCGGCCAACGCGGCGACTGCTGCGTCGCTGGCCGCATTTTTGTTCCCCTGGCGGGCAGCCTGTTCGGCCAGGCGCATCGATTCAAGCGCCAGCCGTGCCACGTTGAGCGGCACGTCGGCAGCGTGAACCATGCTGTTCTGGATCGTTTCCTCGCGGGACGGATCATCTGCCGGGAGGCGGTAAGCGTCCATGACGGCGTTGAACGCGTGGATATCCTCGTCGATAGCCTCTAACAACCGCTGCCGCAAATCAGACGCCCCGGCCACAATCGCGCTCATCGTCTGCGCGACTTCCTCATATCGCTTTTTGCCGATCGTCAGGCGCGCGACCATTTCGGCCAGTGCCGCGCTCAAGGCTCCAGCCAATGCGGCGACCGCGCCGCCGCCGGGTGTTGACGTGCCCCCGGCAACCGACTCTACAAACACCGCCGGTGACTGTGGCGGCTCAATCGCCATCACCGGACGCGCGGCATCCTCCGGGACGGGCGGTTCTTCCTGTGCCAGGAGTGAGACTTCCTGCTCGGCGCGTTGAATGCGATATTCCAGTATCTGGTCCGGTTCGAACTTATCGAGCTGCAGGTACCAGCGCGCAGCCTCGACGAAAAACGCCTGCGGAGCCAACCCGATCAGCTCGCTGAACGTCACCGGCACGCCATAACGCGCCGCTTCGCGCCGGATCGATTCGACGACGCGGTAGACGGGCGTTTTCTGGTAGTCGGTCAAGTTCATCGACACCTGCGCCTGCCCATCGACCAAAAACCCCGCCGCTTTGATATAGCGCAATCCGCCGGTCGAATGGCGCACAGCACGCGCGATCTTGTCGGCGATCCCGACATTGCCGGTTCCCAGGTAGACGTTATACGCCACCAGCGGCGGACGCGCGCCAATCACGGTTGCGCCCGCCGTGCCGATCTCTGCCGGGCCAAAATCGGGCATCCGGTTGGGATCGGTGGCAATCACGTCCCTGAGCTGTTCGTACTGAAAGGTCGAGCTGCGCAGCTTCGCCAGGTTTTCGCGATCGGGGCGCGTGGCAGCGGCTTCGTACAAATACACAGGGATTCCCAGTGCATCCCCGACGCGCTGCCCCAATCGCTGTGCGATTCCGATGCAGTCATCCATCGTCACGTCGCGGATCGGCACAAATGGAACCACGTCGGTTGCCCCCAGGCGCGGATGTTCGCCGCTGTGCCGCGTCATGTCGATCTGTTCCGCCGCCGTCTTGATCGCGGCAAACATCGCGCGCTCAACCGCATCCGGCAGGCCGACAAACGTGATCACCGTGCGGTTGTGATCGGGATCGCTGCTGGTATCCAGCACGTGAACTCCGGCAGCGCGCTTGATCGCCGTGACAATCGCCTCGATGACCTCAGGACGGCGTCCTTCGCTGAAATTCGGAATACATTCAACTAGTGGCCGTTTCATCATAACGTGTGGGGCAGCCCTTTCTGGCACAAAACATTTTAACGTAAACGTGAGAATCCTGGTATTGCTACCCCACTGCCCCGGCTTTGTCAAATCAGCCTGGGGGGTGGGCACGGTGTCATCCTGTTTGCACGAATGTTCCGGCCTGCTTATAATTTTAAACACTTTATGCGGCGATTGGTGGGCCAACTCAATAATGTCTGTCGTAGACGACGTAAAAGCACGCCTTGACATTGTTGACGTGGTATCCGGATATGTGAACCTTCAAAAGGCAGGGCGCAACTACAAAGCGTTGTGCCCTTTTCATCAGGAAAAAACACCGTCTTTTGTCGTGTTTCCGGATACACAAACATGGCGCTGCTTTGGAGCATGTGGCGAAGGCGGCGATATCTTCGGCTTTGTCATGAAGTCGGAAGGCTGGGATTTCAGCGAAACGCTGCGTGAGCTTGCCAAACGCGCCGGGGTCGAGCTGAAGCCCTACTCCTCCGAGCAAACCACCCAGCAGGCCGAAACGGACCGTCTGCACGGCATCCTCGATGAAACGGCGCGTTTTTTCCACCAGCAGTTGCGCGAATCACCTCAGGCCGATGGGGCCCGTGTTTACGTGCAGCAGCGCGGCCTCAACGAACAAACTGCCGAAACGTTCATGCTCGGTTACGCGCCCGACGATTGGCGACAGGCGCTCGAGCACTTGCAGTTGCTCGGATACACCCAGGACGAGGTCATCGAGGCCGGAGTCGCCATTCGTAATGAGCGTGGCAACGTCTATGACCGCTTTCGCAACCGGCTGGTGATCCCGATCCGCGACAGGCGCGGGCACACTGTCGGGTTTGGTGCGCGTGCGCTTGCCAAAGACGATGTCCCGAAGTATCTAAACTCGCCCCAGGGACCGCTGTTTGACAAAAGCCACCTGCTGTTTGGACTCGATACGGCGCGACGCACAATCCGCGAAACGGAAACCGTCGTTGTGGTCGAAGGTTATATGGACGTCATGCAGGCGTACCAGGCAGGTTTTTTGAACGTCGTCGCGCAGATGGGCACTGCGCTCACCGAGGAACAGCTTCGCCAGTTGGACCGCTACGCCAGCCGTCTGATCCTGGCCCTGGACCCGGACACTGCCGGGATCAATGCCACCATGCGCGGCCTGAACGTCGCCCGCCAGACGCTTGACGACGAGCAGACGGTGACTTTTGATCCACGTGGCATGATGCGTTACACTGGCATGTTAGATATGGATATTCGCGTCGTGACCCTGCCGGAAGGCCAGGACCCAGACGACCTGATCCGCGAGGACCCGGATGCCTGGCAGGCGCTGACAGCACGTGCCATCCCTGTCGCCGATTACGTGATCAGCCGGGGAACAGCTCATCTGGCCGACCATGCATCCTACCAGGAACGCGAAAAAGTCGCGCGGGAACTGCTGCCGATTCTGACCGCAACGGAAAGCGACCTGCAGCAGAGCGTCAACCTGCAAGCGTTGGCCCGCCGGGTACACATCGACGAAAGGTTGTTGATCCAGTGGGCGCAGCACCGTCAAACGGCCAGTGGTCGCGCGCTGCCGACGATTCGTGAGCAGCGCCGCCTGGCAGGACGTGCAACGCGGTCTGCTGCGATCAGCGGTCCGCCCGGCCAGTCTGCCTTGCGCGAGGGCCTCTGCCTGCGCCTGTTGATCGAACAGCCCGAACGTCTGTACGCGGCTAACCGCAAGCTGCGCGAATTGCAGAACGACGTGGACGGCCTATCACAGGCTCTTGGACCGCTCACCAGCGCCGATTTTACGCGTGCCGATTATCAGGTTATTTTTCGCGGGCTGGAAAACGCATTGTGTCAGGACGAGTTGGAGCCGCTTGAGTATTTGCAGCACACCCTACCGCCAGACCTGGCAGCCGAAATGGAAGCCCTCTGTATCGCGCCGCTGGATACCTTTGAACAGGTGCTGCCGCGCACGCTGGTGGTCGAGCTTCAATCGATCATCCGGGACCAAACACGGGTGAACTCGCTGCCCGAACTCAACACGGCGCATCTGGTCGAAGAAGTACTGCGGTTACGTATCAGTTCTTTGGAGCGAGAAAGAAACGAGTTGTATTTTTTGCAGCAAGATGCACAGGCGCAGCAGGATGATTTGACAGATCAGCATTATCAGGCGACAGTTAGTGCTAACACTCGTGCCGAACGTTTGATCACAAAAGCCCTGGGACAAATGAGAAGTTTTTCCCGCGATACTTAGAGCGATTGATGTGCGTCGTTCCCGACGCCAGGACATTATGGCAAACGATCCAAACAAAAAGCACCGTGAGGACACGGCAACCCTGATCGACGCGCTCATCCGCAAAGGTCGCCGCGAGAAACAAATCAACGAAAGTGAAGTGCTGGCGCTGTTCGATGATCCGGATAGTGACGAGGTTCAGGCTGTGTTTGACCAACTGGAGGACCTGGGAGTAGAGATCATCGCGAACAATCATAGTGCTGGTTATGCCCTGGACATGGACGACAACGACCACACCGACCTGGACGAAAACGGGCTGGAAGACACCGCAGATAACGAGGTGGAAATGGCACGTATCGAAGCGGCCACGCTGGCCGACGATCCTGTTCGGATGTACCTCAAAGAGATTGGGCAGGTTCAACTGCTCGATCCTGATCGTGAAACCTGGCTTTCGTCTCAAATCGCCGCGTGCAGCCTGCTCGACCACACGATTGAGCACCTGACCACCGAAGACGAAGGCACACCGGAACCGTGCGACGTGTTAGTCGCAGTCTACCAGCACCTGCTCACTCATTGGTACATCATGGAAACGCAGGTTGCCAGCCTTGACCTGGACCTGCCGCTGATCGATCTGCTGGTCAGCGAAACGCAAAACCTGCGCCGGAGCTGGAACGGCCAGGAACCCTCCTACGTCCGGATGTATCTGGAACAGGGCGATTGGGGCCGTGACGACAAATGGAACAAGGTGGCCTATAACCTGTTTCAGGTTTTCCAGGCGCTCTACCTGTTCCCCGCCCCGCTGCAAAACCGCCTGTTGGACGCCTACATCGAGCGCGACACGTGGCCCACTGCTGAGGCGCTGTACGATTGGCTGGCGGACGATCGCATATCCTTCAACCACCTGATCCATGAGGAATTTGAGCGTGCCAACCAGCGCGGCCCGCAAGCCGCCGAAGCCCTCACACGGGCTAACCTGCGACTGGTCGTCAGCGTTGCCAAACGTTACATGGGGCGTGGCATCAATTTTCTGGACCTGATCCAGGAGGGTAACATCGGCCTGCTGCGCGCCGTTGAGAAATTCGATCATACCAAGGGGTTCAAGTTCAGCACCTACGCGACATGGTGGATTCGGCAGGCGATCAGCCGCGCCATTGCCGATCAGGCCCGGACGATTCGTATCCCGGTGCACATGGTCGAAACCATCAACCGCCTGATGCGCGTCCAGCGCGAGTTGATCCAGAATCTCGGTTCTGAGCCGACCGCCGAACAGATTGCGCTGGAAATGGAGTTTCTGACGCCGGAAGAAGTGAACGAGATTCACACCACGTGGGACCAGGAAGAAAAACTCGACCCGGCGCTGTCGCGCAAGCTGCGCCGTGCGGCGAACAAGGTCCGGCGTATCCTGCGCATTTCGCAAGAGCCGATGTCGCTCGAAATGCCGGTCGGCCAGGAAGATTCCAGCCTGCTCGGCGATTTTATCGAGGATGACAAGATTCTCGGCCCGGTGGATGCTGCCGCACGCCAACTGCTCAAAGAACAGATTCGCGGCGCGCTTTCGGTGCTCAATGCGCGCGAGCGCGAGGTGTTGGAAATGCGTTTTGGCCTCAGCGACGGGCAAGAACACACCCTTGAAGAAGTCGGCAAACATTTTGGCGTCACACGCGAACGTATCCGCCAGATCGAAGCAAAGGCTCTGCGCAAGCTGCGCCACCCAAACCGCAGCCACCCGCTGCGTGATTATCTCGAACTATAGGGCGACAAACCTGCCCGTCAGACGAAACCGCTATGCCTGCTGAAACTAGGCCCACCTTCTGTCCTGAATGTGGCGAGCGCCTCATTCCTCGGATGGTAGGTGGGCGTGAACGATTATCATGCCCACAGTGCCACTACGTCCACTACCATAATCCCGTGCCCGGCGTGGGAATTGTGATCGAGATGGACGGCGGCATCGTATTGATCAAACGCGGCGGCCAGGTCAAACCCGGACGCTGGGCGCTGCCGTCCGGTTATATCGAGGCCGATGAGAGCGTCGAAGAGGCCGCCATCCGCGAAAGCAGGGAAGAAACCGGCCTGGATGTCAAGTTGATTGACCTGGTTGGCATCTATTCGTTTCCCGAAGGCCCCCCGGCCAGTGGAATCATCGTGTTTTACCGTGCCCGGCCCAAAAGCGGCACGCTGCACGCGGGTGACGACGCCAGGGACGTCCGCGTGTTCGATCCCGACGATATTCCCCCGCTTCCGTTCCGCACGCACCGGCAGGCGCTGCAACGCTGGCGCGCGATGCGCGGACGCCAGCCCTACACCGAGCAGGAGAATACGGAAGGCTTCCACATCCGGGAAGCCGAACCATCGGACCGGCCCATCGTGCTAGACCTGCTGCAATTGGTCGATGCGAACAAAACACTCTCCCCCGCCGACTGGGAGGCTGCCAAGCAGCGTTTTGCCGAGCGGCAAACGATCAGCGTGTTCGTGGCCGAAACGAATCACCCGCCAGAGCGCGTGGTCGGGTTCGTCGCCATGTCGCTGGTACAAACCCTGACCGGCGGACGTGGTTGGATCGATGACATGGCTGTGGCGCTGGACTATCGAGGTGAAGGTGTCGGCGCAGCCCTGCTAGAAGCGGCGCTGCGACATGCCAACCGCCTCAACCTGACGCACCTGTACGTCAATATCGAGCGCGGCAGCCCGGCGGCACGCGCCTTCTACCAGGCATCCGGCTTTCAAGAAAGCGCGATCTCGTACCTGCGCATCCGCTGACCAACCCCGCGAGCCGCCCCGTATAAACACGTAGACCAGAACAGCTTTCAGGGTATCGGAGAACGTATCAATGAAATCTCGCTGGAGCCTTGCAGCCTTCCTCGTTATCCTGCTGCTGACCATCACTGCCTGCGAAAAAGCCTGGAAGGACCCCACCCCGACACCGGATGAATCCAACATCCAGGCGGCCAGCACCCTGTTTGCCCAACCGACACGCAGCCCGCGATCTACCGAAACCCCTACCCCGGCCAGCGATGTTGAATTTGACCTCAGCCGTTCAGTCGCCCGTATGGAACAGGCGGTGCTGGCGGGTGACATGGATGCCTACATGGCCTACGTGTGGAAAGGGGATCCCGTTTTCCTGGCCGATCATACACAGTGGGCACAGGACTGGAAGGAACATCCGCTGAGTGTGTTCCAGATCGATCTGTACAACATCCATTCGGACTCGCCGGATGTCGCAATCGCACGCATGAGTACCTTATGGGGCCAGCAAGATTGCTCCGGTGACGGAACCGCCGGGGGCGCGACCGTATCTGCCGACTTCCGGCGGGAGGGTGACACCTGGCAACTCGCTGGGGAAAGCTGGCGGACGATTGATACCGAGGGTATCCGTTTCTATTATTTCTCCAACGATATCATTGACAACCAGCCGCAGGCTGAGGTTGTCGCGGAATACCTGCCGGGCGTTTACACCGGCCTTACCCTGGAATTTGGATTCGTACCGGAACATGTCGCCCACATCAAAATGTTCGAGAGTCCGATCACGCTGCAAAACTGGACACGGCTGTCCATGCCGGGTATCACCCGCTGGAACGAACCGGGCGAGTCGATCAAAATCACGCTCAGCCCCAACAACACAGCGCCGCACGAACCCACGATCGCCAACGAATACACGCGTTTCATCCTGTACGAAATGGCAGATGGCACGCACGGCAACTTTAACTGGTGGTTAGAAGAAGGCATCGCGGAGTACGGCGCGTCACGCTTTCGCCCCCTCAGCCAGCGCAACCGCATCTTGAAGCAGGTGGCGGCCTGGTCAACCGCCTCGGAAAACGAGGACGAACACCTGATCGCATGGGGTCTTCTGGAAACAAAGCCCAACTTGCCCCCCGACCAGATGCAGATCGCGGTTGATCAGGCATATACCGTCGTGCAATATGTCACGGAGCAGTACGGGACGGACAATCGCAACACGTGGATTCGCGCCATTGCCACCACTCAAACCGTCGAGCAGGCAACACAGGCGGAACTGGGACTCAGTCTGGATAATCTGCTCGCCAACTGGCAAGCATGGCTGTTGGAGCAGCTCTAGGTCACAGTCAGGTAGCATGATTTTGGGCCGGGTAAAATCCCAGCCCTTGTTTTTCCGGCAGCGCATGACAGGTTTCCGGTTCAAAGAGGTCAAATTAGCCTGCACTTTTGCTCTGCGAGATGTTAAAATAGGCAGCGTGCTAGCTGCTGCCTCATCGAGTGAAAACATTATGGTTACGCAACGCCTGTATTATACCGATTCGTATACGACCACCTTTGACGCGGAATTAATCGAACAGGTTACGGTTAACGGCGCTCCGGCTGCGCTGCTGGACCGCACTTTTTTCTACCCCACCAGCGGCGGCCAACCGCACGATACCGGCTGGATGAATGATGTACCCGTCGCGGATGTGATCATCCGGGAGACTGACGGCGCAATCCTGCACCTGCTGGATCGCGCCGTCAGCCCAGGGCGCGTCACAGGCACGATCAACTGGGAACGGCGATTTGATCACATGCAGCACCACACCGGGCAGCACATCCTGTCCCAGGCGTTCATTGCAGTCGCCGGGGCCGAGACGGTGGGCTTTCATCTTGGCCCGGACAGCGTGACTATCGATCTGGACGATCCTGCCATCACCACCGCCGTCGCTGACCGGGCAGAGAACCTGGCAAACCAGATTGTGACCGCCAACCGCCCAGTGCGAGCGTGGTTTCCTACCGACGCCGAACTACAAACGCTCACCCTGCGCAAGGTGCCCGACGTAGACGGCAAGTTTCGCGTCGTGGCCATTCAAGATTTCGACACGAACGCCTGCGGGGGGACACATGTCGCGTTTACCGGCGAAATTGGCCTGATCAAAGTGCAGCGGGTAGAAAAGCGCGGTGATATAACGCGCATCGAATTTCGCTGTGGCGGGCGGGCGCTGTCGGATTACCGCGAAAAACACGCGCTGCTCATGCAGTTGGCCGCCGACCTGACCACCGGCTTCCGGGATATTCCAGCGGTGGTGGAAAAACTGCGCGAGGAAAATAAGTCGCTCAATCGCACCGTGCGCGCGCTGCAAACGCAAGCCCTAGCATATGAAGCCGAACAACTCTGGCAGACCGCGCAGCACGACGCCGGTGTTACCATCGTCGTGCACGCATTTGAGGACCGCGACGTGGCCGATATCCGGCAGATCGTGCAGCACCTGATCGCGCATCCGGCAACGATCGTATTGTGCGGCGCAGCGGGCGACAAAGCGCACCTGATCGCCGCCCGTTCAGATGATCTGGACCACGATATGGTCGTGGCGCTCAAATGCGGATTGGCTGTGCTCAACGCGGAGCGCGGCGGGGGCCGCCCGTCATTCGCACAAGGTGGCGGGGTACCCGCGACTCTGGCTGACATGCAGGCTGCGCTGCGCGTAGCAGGTGAAAATGTTCGTTCGACAAAAAAGTAGAGGGTGACACCGTGCAAGAACTGGCTCCAGGTATTTTTGTTGAAACTGGTTTCCGGCGGGTGAACGTTGGGGCGATCCTGACGGCTGATGGATTTGTGCTCGTTGATACGCCGCCGTATCCGGACGACGCGCATTACTGGCGGGAACAACTGGCCGCGATCTCCGATAAACCCATCCTGGCAATTGTGAACACGGACTGCCACCGTGACCGGATTCTGGGCAACTGCTGGTTCGACGCGCACGTGGTCGTCGCGCACGACGAAACGATCGCCCAACTCCAAAACCTGCCATCGACCTTCCTTGATTCATCCATCGAGGCGCTGGCCGTCAGCGGCCTGGAACGCGGCGGCTTCTCCGGAACTCATCTGCGCCTGCCCACAATCGGCTTTTCACGGCGGATGCAGCTACGATATGGCCGCATGCAAATTCCGCTTCTGGCGATGCCTGGCCCGACGGCTGGCAGCCTGTGGGTTCACCTGCCCGAACAACGGACTTTGTTCGCAGGCGACAGCATCATCGTCGATCAGCATCCGTATGTTTCAAGTTCATTCACTAAAAGCTGGCTGGATGGCCTGACCGAACTACGCCGCACCCGGTTTAATGCCGACGTGATCATGCCGGGGCGCGGTCCCCTGGTGGACAAAAGAGCCACCGAGCCGATTTCGAACTATCTGCGACTGGCACGCCGCCGGGTTCACAGCCTGTATCGCGCCGGTCGCCCGCGCGCGGATACGTCCACGCTGGTGCCCGAACTGTTAGAGTTGTTCGCTTATGACAAAGAAGACCTGGAAGAAGTCCAGCGCCGCATCAAGGGCGGGCTGGATCGAATCTACGAAGAATTCAAAGCCAACGACAAGGTCAGCGAACAGCCCGGTTGATAACACGGTCGGACCCCCGATTATCTCTCTCGCTCATGGCCAGTGCGCGGCCCTGACTGCCCTATCACGCCGTAGCGCTGTGAATCCGCCTGACCACACGCTGATTGGCTGCAATCGCCGGAACCGGCAGTAATACGACTGATTATTGCGCCGGTTTGGGGTATAATGGGCATATCATAAAGGAACGCTTCTCGCGGAACCGCATGGGAAACGGTAAACAGAGGCATACGCGATGCAGACGTCGATCTTGTTTGTAGAAGACAATGAAGATCTGCGTGAAAATGCCGCTCTGGTGCTGGGACTGGAAGGCTACAGGGTCGAAGTTGCACGCGATGGTCGTGAAGCGTTGGACATCCTCGAAGCCGGTTTCTCGCCCAACCTGATCGTCAGCGACATCATGATGCCGCGTATGGACGGATACGAGTTTTTTGAGGCTGTGCGCCAAAAAAAACATTTGCGCGGAGTCCCGTTTATTTTTTTGACGGCGCGTGGCTCGCGGCATGATGTGTCGGTCGCCAAGCAGCTTGGCGCAGATGATTACCTGGTCAAGCCATTTGATCCTGAAGAGTTTTTGATCGCCATTCAGAGCAGGCTGCGCCGGATGGCCGAGATGCGCGCCCAGGTATCCGAAAGTCTGGATGCAGCGCGCCGCACGTTGGTCCAGTTGATGTCACACGAACTGCGCACGCCGCTCACGTATGTCACCGGCGGTTTTGCGTTGTTGGCCGAAGAACTCGAAGCGCAACCCGCCGACCCAAACAACGAAGATGTGCGTGTCAGTCTGGAACTGATTCAGAGCGGCACGCAGCGTCTCAACCGGCTGGCAGAACAGATGGTATTGTATTCCGAGATCATCAGCGGGGCTGTCGAGCAACGCATCGAAACGCACGGCGAGTATCTGGAGCTATCCTATCTAGTGGCCGATGCGCTGACCGTCGTGCAGAAGCTTTCTCAAGAACGCGATATCACGTTTCAGCGAAACAACACGGACAACGAAACCATAACCGTTTACGGATCGCACGACCTGTTGATTACCGCGATCAGTGAGGTGCTGCGGAACGCGATCCAGCACTCACCGGCTGGCGAGCGGGTTGTGTTGGGAGTGTCTGAACAAGAAGGATTCGCCGTGTTTACCATCAAGGATCATGGCCCGGGCATCAGCGAGCCTGATCAGGATACGATCTGGGATATCCTGGTCCAGTCTGGCCGGGAGCGTAACGAGCAGCAAGGCGCTGGTATGGGCCTGCCAATTGTCAAAGGCATTATCACGGCCCACAAAGGCAGCATAGAATTGCACAGCAAAGTGGGTGAAGGTACGGAAATCACGCTGCGGCTGCCGCTGGCAGCCCCGCCGGGTCGCTAGAAACCGAGCGTAGCCCCGCCGTCAATCAGGATCGTCTGGCCCCGGATCATGAAGGCTTCGGGCGAGCACAAAAAAGCGACCACCCCCGCTACATCCTCCGAAGTGAGCGTCTGTCCTGCGGGCGTGCGCTCAAGCGCATACGCGAAGATTTCCTCGAAACGCTCGCGCATGCCGGGGAAGTGCTGCAACGCGTCGGTGCGCACCATACCCGCCGACACCGCATTCACCACGATGCCCATTGGGGCCAGTTCAACCGCCAGATACCGCGTCACAGCCTCCAACGCGGCCTTGGACGCGCCCACAACCACATAATCCGGCAGCACGCGCTGCGCCCCCACGCTTGAGATGGACACGATAGCGCCACCGCCGCGTGCTTCCATCAGAGGCGCGGCCCGCTGCGCCAAAAACAGCGCCGCCCGCGCGTTGATGTTGAGAGTCCAATCCCACCCTTTTACACGCTGCTCCATCACCGGGCGGTTGTAGCCTGATGCGGCGTTATGGATCAGTATGTCCAATCCCCCAAACTCGGCGGCGGCGGAATCAACGAGTTGTTCGATATCATCAGGGTCGCCCACGTCAGCCCGCACGACGTACACGCCGCGCCCCAGGGCTTTGATCTCGGCAGCAGTCTGTTCGGCGGCTTCGCGGTTGCGGAAATAGTTGATCACGAGGTTCGCGCCCTCTGATGCCAGCCGGAGCGCGATGGTTTTCCCGATCCCGCGCCCGCTGCCCGTCACCAGCGCCACCTTATCGCCAAAACGTTTCTGTTCCATGCTTACAACACCCCCCCTAATGGCTGGATCTCGACGCGATCCAGCGCCAACCACTGCGGCCCGCCAACAGCCACCAGCCCAAACCGGAACCGGCCTTGCGGCGTCACAACCGCGTATTGGTTGTCCATCCAGGCGATGAAGCCCAGCGGGCCGCCGGGTGCATACGGCGACGTATGGACCAACTCGCCATCCACCTGAAACACGACCGAATCCGTCAGCCAGTCCAGCGTGTAGGTGTGCGGCTCGCCCAGGTCCACCGGCAGCAGCGCCTCTGATGCGCCGAGTGCCCACTGCCCCACCGGCCACAGGCAGCGATACAGCGCCGGGAAACGCATCAAGGCAAAACCGATCGGGGCCAGCGGAGCGAGCAACAAAAAGGGCAGCCGCGTCGCGTCCAACGTAGCCGCTTTCCAACCCCAGCCGGGTACGCCTTGCACCAGCGCCATGTTGTTGGGTGGCGATCCAAAAAAGAACCACACCGCACGCGGTAAGCGGGGCAGACCGCGCCCAAGTGGCGTGAACGGTTCGTTCCAGAACCCGAAACCAGCCGTGCCCTTGAGCGACGGCGTGGGATGCGAGGCCCAGGCACGCACGGACATACGCAGCGGGGGAGTCCACGCAAACGTGCGCCGGTCTGCGTGATAGTCAGAAATCTGCGCATCGCTGTACTGCCGGGCGGTCGCATCGTCCAAATGGCAGCGCAGCAGACCGGGTGCATGATCCAGCGACCCGGCCCCGACTGTCCACGCGGTCCAGTGTGAGCATAAGTCGCCCGACTCGAACGTGTCGCTGATGCTGGCGCGTGCCATGCCGAGTCCTTTCCGGGCATCACGAAGTCACGACCGCTGCCTGACAGTGCCCCCGCAGGGTCCGGCGAAAGGCGTCGGGCGGCTCACGATGGACGGCGTACCCGCAGCAAACATCCCTGGAGTAGGGGCGAAATCAGTCCGTATCTTCGAGATACTTTGTCAATTCGGCGCGCAAATCCGTGTCAGGCCGGAACAACATCGCGTGCAGCCCCAGGCTCTGCGCCGCCCGCACATTGATCAGCGAATCATCCACAAACAGTGTCTGCTGCGGCGCGCTCTGCAGGGCCTGCAGCGCCACGCGAAACGCCGTCACATCGGGTTTCATCACGCCAATCTGCGCCGAGATCAGGACATGATCAAACAGGCTGTCGATGCCCAACTCGCGCAGGCGACTTTCAAGTTGCAGGGAATCGTTACTCAGCAGCGCAATCGGGTACCCTGCCTCACGCAGTTCGCGGATCACATCCAACAAGCGGTAGTTGAGGCGATCACAACTGAAATAATCTTTGCGCAATTGGGCGATATCTTCTTTGCGCATATACAACAACTCAGCCACGCCATTCCAATAAGCCCGCTGGGTGATGCGCCCTAACTGAACCTGAATCCACAAATCGCTGTGATGCACGGCACGCTCGACGCTGCCAATGGGCAGGCCGAGTCGCTCATCCCAGGCATGGCGCGGGCCATAATCTTCGGTGCGAACGACCACACCGCCGAAATCGAATATGAACGCTTTAATCATCGGCATTTTTGTGTTAAAGTCTTTCTAGATCAAGCCGTCCAGCCTGACTGCCACACATCCTTCAAGGATAACGAACCAGAGCGTATTATACCAGTGACAACCTCAACTGCTGAAAAACCTTCTGCGCCGCCGCGCCGGCATTCGCTGCGTTTTTATGAGCGGTGGTGGATTCTGGCAAACGCCATGACCGACGGCCTGCTGCAACATCTGTGGTGGGCCATCGACCGTTTTTCAAAACATGGCATGCGGGAGTCAGCGGCCCTCTCGTATTACGCGATTTTCTCCCTGTTTCCGCTGATGCTGCTGTTGATTATCGTCATCGGCACGACGCTCGGCCCCGCTGCGGCGCACAACCAGATCAATGGGGTGCTGCGCCTGTTTCTGCCAACGTCAACCGCCAGTTTTCTGCAAGACAGCATCGCCAAAACGCTGGAGCAGCGCGGGTCGTTCGGGCTGGTCGCTGGTATCACGCTGCTGTGGTCATCATTGGGGTTCTTTTCTAACCTGTCATCGGCGCTCAGTCGCACGTTCCGCGATCAGAAGGGTTACAACACGTGGAGTTCGCGCGTCGTCGGCCTGGGTATGATGGTCGCGCTCGGCGTACTGCTGGCGGCGTCGCTGGCGACGACGATCGTGTTCAATCTGATCGACCTCGTCATTTTTTACCAGCGCACCTCGTGGGTTACCACCGGCGCGCTGATCGTGCCGCTCAGCCTGAGTGTCGCCATTTTCGCGTTTCTGTACCGGTTTATTCCCCGCCGTCGCGTGCGCTGGGACGCGATCTGGGTTGCGGCCTTTTTGGGGGGCGGCGCGTGGGAAACCGCTAAACGCGTGTTTGCGTGGTACCTCGATAATCTCGCATCCTACAGCCTGGTATATGGCTCGGTCGCAACGATGATCGTGCTGATGCTGTGGGTCTACCTGACGGGCATCATCATCCTGCTGGGCGCAGAGATCTGCGTGGCGCTGGACGACTGGATGAGCAAAAGGTCGGTGGAAGACCTGCGAGTCTCCTACACCGACCTTTCCGATCAACAAGACTGAGATGAAAATGCACGCGCGGCGTGCCCGACTGTGACTGGTCTCGCGCTACCCCTCCTCGTAAGCCAACACATACACTAAACCCGGTTGGTCCGGCGCGTATGGCACGTCCGCGCACGCGTTACTACGCCTGCACACCGTCAATCCCACCTGTGCGAACAGCGCTTCCATCTCGCCAATCGACGGCCACCACGTCTGCCGGTGATATTCATGCCGTTTGTGGTCCGGGCCAAAGATGACGGTTTGGGTCTGCGCGATACGCCGTTGGTGGTCATACTTCTGGCGATAGATAGCGGCACCGCCGCGCCATTCGTCCCACGTTTGGGAACGCGGCGGCAGGTCTGGCTGCCAGTCAGTCGTGCCGAACAACAAACGCCCGCCGGGCCGCAGCAACGATACCACGTCCCACAACACTTCCAGCGTCCGTTCGGGACCGGTAAACCAGGTCAGCATGTTGCTGCAGAACTGCGCGATCGCGTCAAACTGGCCGCGCAGCGGCATGTGCGCGATATCCGCCTCGATCCAGTTGATCGCCAGGTCATGCCGCCGGGCATTATGCCGCGCCAACGACAACAACTCGCCGGACAACTCCAGGCCGGTCACGCGCGCGCCATAGGCGGCCAGTGGCAGGCTGTGACGCCCCCACCCGCAGCCCAGGTCCAGCAGCCGGTCGCCCGGCTGGAGTTGGAGGTGTTTGATCGCAAACTGAATTTCAGCTTCCGTATTGTGTGCCCATGCAGCCGGTGAATCTCCAGTGATCATCTTGCGGGCCCATCCCGCCGCGATCTGGCGATACCAGGCTATGTTGTCTTGATGGTTGATGTCTAGCGTGAGCGATGACACGGTTAGACGTCCTTTCTCTTTTCAGACAGCACGGGCCGACTTCATTAGCCGTTCCGCTTAAGTTTCCCCGTGCGTTTGGTGTACCGTTCGGCACGCTGGAACAGGTAAATGCCCAGCGGCAGCATGACTATGCCCATAATGAGCAGGGGCCACACGTAACTGGTCGGGGCTGCCTCAGCAGTTTCGGGCAGCAGCGCGGCCCGCATCCCTTCCAGCACGTATGTTGCAGGCGAAATCTTGGCCAGGATTTGCAGCCATCCCGGCAGCACGCTGATCGGGTAGTAGATGCCCGACACCAGCAGGAAAAACGCCTGCACGATGTTGGTCATCTGCGCGCCGCGTTCCGGGTAGAGCAGCGGCAGAATCGATGCCACCACGCCAATCCCGACAAATGATAGGCTGCCCACCAGCAAGATAATCGTCGCGCTGACGTAATCGGCGTCCTTGAAACTCAGGTCAAAGAATGCCGCTACCGCCACGCCAATGATGATCGTGAAAAACAGGCTGTAGACGATGGCAAAAATCGTCTGCCCGATCA
>CAYMTN010000049.1:2088-26818 GCA_964393335.1 uncultured Anaerolineaceae bacterium | reverse complement strand
GCGGCTCGATGGCCCGGCGCAGCAGGTACAACGTGCGCCGCAGCCGTTCCTGGGCACGCGCCGGGGCAGCATCCGGCCAAAACGCTGCCTGGACTTCTTCACGCGTGATGCGCCGGTGGCGGTTCAGCACCAAAAACGAACAAAACGCAGCCGGTTGCGGCGGTAGGCTGATCGGGTCGTCGTCCAGGCGTAATTGAGGGGGGCCAAACATAAAAAAGCGAAATGTCGCGTCCGAAACCATGAACTTGCTCCAGCCAGCGGGGTACTAACAACTCACATGAATGCGCCGGAAATGTACGATCAACTGTAACACGAACTCAGCATTTTCGAGAGTCAAAGAATCGGTTTGGTATTCCGGCGCACGGCTGCGTACAATAGGGGGCACTATGCGCGACACAACGTTGATATGTACCGGGAGTCCCGTATGACCGCTCAACCACCAGGGCGACGCACGGAAAGTTTGTTTGATAACCGCTATCGTTATGACCATATCTACCCGCGAGGGCGGTCAGGCGAAACGCTCCGTGCCTACGACACGCAAGACAATGACCGTCCAGTGGTGATCAAACGTCCTGCTCCCCAGGACGCGCCCCCTATGCGTGCCGGGCAAGAAGTCAGCATCCGGACCGAAAAACAGGCACTTGAGCGGCTGTCGGGCCACCCCGTGCTGACCGAGTTATGCGGCAGCGGCACGTTCCGCGTCGGCGGACACACGCACGAATATATCGTGATGGACCTGGCACGAGGCCAGATCGTCGAAAACATGGTGCTGGAACTGGCAGAACACGGCGAGTACCTGCCTGAACTGGAAAGCCTGGTGATCGTCGACATGCTGCTCGACCTGCTCGCCCTCGCACACGACAAGCAGGTCATCTACAACGACGTAGATGCCAAGCACCTGTTTTGGGACCGCGAGCATTACCGGCTCAAGGTAATCGATTGGGGCAACGCTGTTTTCCTGGATGAACCCGGCGCGCTGCCCAACGCGACGCGCAGTTCCGACGTGTATCAGTGCGGCGAGTTACTGTATTTCATCCTGACGGGTGGCAACCGGCTGTCAGTCGAAGTCGAGGAAGGTGGCGAGACGTTTTTTGTCAACTTCGGTACGGACGCCGAACGGATCGCGCCCCGGCTGCAAACGATCCTGACCCGCGCCGTCCATCCTGACCCCAAGCGCCGGTTTGGCACAGTACTGGAACTGCGGCACGCCCTGACCGAATATCGCGTACCGCTTGAACGAACCCGCGACGAGATCATCGCTCGCGTGCGCAAACGGGTGCGGGTCACCGCCAGCCAGGACGAACTCGAAGAACTTAACGACGCGCTGCGTTCGGCAATCAGCATGGACCCCGGTTTTCCCGATGCAACCGCGCTCACGGCGGAAATCCAATCCTACATCAAGCAGATCGGCGTTCAGGCCGATCTAGATGCCATCCGCATTTACCTGGAGAGCGGAAACTGGCCGCGCGCACTGTTTTTGCTGCACGACCTGTTGCCTGATGCAGACGAGACACACGCGACATTGATCCGGTTTTTGATCGCGGCTGCCGCCACACTTGAGAACCTGCACATTTCGCCGCCGCCTGCCGGATTCCTGGATGCGTTGGACCCGCTGTTTGCCGGTGACGCGCCGGACGCCGGGAACATCCTGGTGACAACCGGCGAGGCGCGTCCTGCCGCGCGGCAGGCGTTGTGGCTGCTGGCCGAACAACTCGCCGTGTACCTGCCGGACGTGACCCTGCTGCGCCCGCATCTGGTACGCCTGCGTCACGAGCTGCAAAATGTGCCGGACGCAGCGCACGCGCTCGACTGGGTGGGCGAAGTCGAGGCGAATCTGGCCCAGACGCCGGTCCCCGGTTTGACAGGTTTGCAGATCGTGTACCAACAGACGGCTGCCAGCCTGGAACGCCTGGAAGCCACACTCGAAACGCTGGGGAACGAGCACGATAACGAAACGTGGCTGGCTTCGGCCATCCGCGCGCAGCGGGCTGCGCATGACATCGTCAGCCGCCTGGATGACGTGGGACATCAGGTATTCAGCGATCCCGCCCAGGCGAGTGAGATGCTGCGTGCAGCCGCCATGATCGATCCGGCATCCCGGCATTTTGATACTCTGCACGACTATTTTGACGAGGTTCACCAGGCCGTGACCGCGCTGGCGCAGTTCCGCCCGCGCAGTGATGGGGATAACCTGGCCGGATGGTTCGTAGACGTGCGCGAGTTTATCCAGCTGTATCTCGACGATCTGCCGGACCCGCAGCTTCACGCCGCCGCCGATGCGCTGCACCAGGCTGCCGAAGGCTGGACGACAATCGTCAATTACCTGGCGCTGGGCCGCCGCCAGCCGACTATTCAGGCGCTGCGCAGCACCGCCGACGCCATCCGGCCCTTTAACGAACATATCGCCGCGTGGTTGGGCGCACTTGCCAACAATCTGCCGGACGCCCTCTACGTAGAGCGTCTCAGCCCTAACAAAGCCCTGGCGGATCAGGTGATCGAAGGGTGGAAAGCCTGGGATCGCGGTGACATCATCCAGGCTGCCGAACTGGGGCGGCAGGCGCGCGACGCTGCCACCACCGACGGCGAACGTCTGGCTGCCGACCGTCTGCGCCGGCTCGCCAACCTGCTGGATGGCTGGCTGGCTGACGAAGGGTACAAAGACATCCAGCGAACTGATCGCGCCGAAACGGAAGCGCTGGCGATCCTGCTCAGCGACGAAGAACACGAACGGCAGACTTTCGCCGAGCAGATGCCGAATACGACCACGTATCTACGCGCCATGACACGCGGCATCGTGGCCTTCATGCACCAGAGCAGCAGCGCCGGGTGGCGCGCGCTGTACATGCATTACGTGCTGCGCGGGATGTTGGCCCTGCTGAATGCTGACCTGGACGAAGCCGCGTTCTGGCGAGATGTCGCCAGCAAGAGCTTTGACAACGCGCGCACGCACCGCGCTTTCCAATTTCTGGATCGCACGCTGACGGCACGCCGCCTGATCGATCAGGCGCAGCAAACCTTGAATGCCGTCACCGGGCCGCAGGACCTGGACGCCGTCCGGCAGGCATTGAACGCCCCGCTGGCCGGAGAGGTGCTCACCGGGGCGCAGCAGTCGATCCAGTTGGCGAACGAGGCGCTGCGAAGCTGGTCTGACGGCGATTTCTATAGCGCGCGGCAGGCGCTTGATTCGGCGCTGGCGAACATGCAGACCGCCATCGAAGCCGCGAACCTGTCGATCGATCCGTTTATGACGTGGCTGACCGGGCTGCGAGACGCCGCCGCCGACCTGCACCAGACCCGGCTGGCAGTCGAGCAAGCTGCGACCTCGACCAGCGAAGACCCTGATCCCGCACTGGAAGACGCTCACCGGCATATTGTGGCCGTGACGTTGGAGTCCATCGGCCCGGATTTTGTGCACCAGGTGCGGCAGTGGGATGACATGTACCGGGCTGTCCTAGAAACCTACACCACCCAACGCCTGACCCGGCGCGAAAAACTGGCTGCTTTCAGCCGCCATTTTGCGTCGTTATTCATCACCCGGCACCCAGCCTACCCACTGTTCCGTCACTGGGAAGCCATCACCGAACAGCTTCCGCCGGATGAAACTGAAGACGACATGATCGAGCTGGATGCCGTGCCGCCCGCCAAGGTCGATTCACCCGCCTTCCTTGAGGACGACATCGCGGCAGAACCAGTGGAACGGCGCGAACGCGGCGACGGAACAACGCTGCCCTGGAACTGGATTATCGGGCTGGCCCTGGTGGCGCTGATCGTCGCCGGGGGATTGGCTGTGCTGCGCACCATGCGTGACGATAACCAGCCCGACGCGCCCCCTGGACCGCCTCCAACTGCCGTGCTTGGAACGGCTCCCGGCATCGTCTCGACCAATACCCAGATCGGGCCGGTCGCCGCGTCACCGGTGACGACCGGGGCTGCCGGGGTCGCAATGCCACCGGCCTCCACGCCCGCGCCGCCCACGTCCACGCCGGCCCCGCCGACAGACACGCCATCGCCCGTCCCGACTACGACGCCGCTGCCGACGGTGACCGCCAGCCTGATACCCACCCAAACCAGCCTGCCGACAGACACGCCGACGTTGTTCGTGACCAGCACGCTGATCCCCAGCCGGACGCCGGTGCCGGTTGCTGCTGCACCAGCGGCAAATACGAATCCCGGAACAGGCGGGGCAAATTCTGACGTACTGGCCGCGCTGGCCGCGCTGCCGATCACCGTGCGTCCCGGCCCGACGGGTGCTTTTGTGCCCGGCGAAAACGGAAGCTGGGTGCTCTCGACCGCCCCCAACGGAGGTCGCCCGGTCAGCATCGACCTGCCGCCGGAACTGATCAGCGTGTTATTCCAGCCCGGCGCAGCCAGTTCGATCCGCCGCGCCGATGCAACTTTGGAGCTGGTACGGTACGATCAGGCGTCGCTGGCGAACGGCGGCGTCGCGTTCGGCCTGGGCGCAGAAAATACCGGCGGACAGCGCACGATTGGCGAGGTTCAATTCATCGAAGCGAATTTTGTCAGCCTGGGTCTGAACCAGGGCGGACGCTTCCGGTCGTCTACCCAGTTTCCGCAGCAGAATCCACAGATCGTGCTGTCGGTCCGGCGCACGGACGCCAACACGCTCGGTTTTTTCGTGGACGACCGCTGGTTAGGCGATTCAGTCTTCATTTTCCCACAGGGGGATCCGCTGTCACTGATTTTGTACGTATCGGGAAATGACGTTGTGGTGAACGTCAGCTCGTTTGAGATAGATTACAGCCCCCGTGATGAGATTCCGTAACTGGCTGTTGGTTGGGAAGGAAACCGTATGCGCGTCCTAGAACAGGCGCTAGACGACCTGTATCGCATTGGAAACTATATTGACACATTTGCCCTGGGGCACTACGCCCGCGTATTGGAAGCTACCGATATCCCCAATGGGCGGCAAGTAGCGTTTAAAGTCATGCGCCCGGAGCATCTATCCGACGACGCCACACCCCGTTGGGAGGCGCGCGCGTTCGTCAATGAGGCTGATCTGCTGGACCGGCTCGCAGACACGCCGGTATCTGTCAAGCTGTACGACTGCGGGTATCTGTCTGCGCCGGGTGAAAGGCCCGACAGCGGGCAAATCCTGTCGTTGGGTACGAATATCGCCACGTTCCGCGAGAACCTGTACCCGTACATCGCCCGGCACTGGCGGCCTTATCTGGCCCTGGAATTGATGCCGCGCCACTACAACTTGTTCTACCTGATGAAACCGAGCAGCGCCAACGGTCGCCGCCGCCTGCCCACCGAAGAAGGTATCGATCTGGCGATGCAGTTCACGGGCTTTTTGCGCAAAGCTCACGATCGACGCATCGTCTATCTGGACCACAAACTGGAACACGTTTACTGGGACGGTCACGCGCTGCGCGTGATCGACTTCAACAGCTCCCAATTGATTGAAACCGGCACGCATACCGTCGATCAACACCTGATTCAGGATGTGCACAATCTGTGTGTTGGCATCCTGTACCCGGCGTTTACCGGTCTATCGCCGCAAAAAGGGGCGTTGATGCCCCAGCCCGCCTCTCAGAACGAGGTCGAACAGCGATATGCAAATGTCAACAGCCTGGATTTTGGCGTTGAGCCGACCCTCAGCCCGGTGCTGCAAGACTTGCTCCAACAAGGGGCGCGCCAGGAAGTGCAGACGATACGCGCCTTCGAGGCCGGGCTGCAACGTGTGGCAGGGCGTCATGGCTGGGACATGCCCGGATCACATACCGTCCCGGATCTGCGCGAGGCGCGCGAACAGGTCCGGGCGGGATTGTCGCATCTGCGCGAAGGGCAGGATGCGCTGCGCCTGGCCCGTGAGCGCCTGCTCGAGGCCGTCATCCTCGATGACATCAACGAAGACATGGAAGCTGAACTGCGCCGCTTGTTGGCTCAGATCAATGAAGCGCTGAATCATCGCGTGATTCCTTAGGCGCGAGCCTGTTAGAAGGAGACGTCATGGCCGACCTGAAACAACAACTGGACAACCTGCGCCGCCAGCTTGAGGCGCTGCCATCAAGCGCAACCGCCAGTGAGATCGCCCAGTTGGAAAGCGAAGCACGTAACCTGCTCGCGCAAAGTAAAAACACTCAATATGAAGCCCAGGCCCGCGAGTTATTCACCGAGCTGGCCCGCCACAGCGCCCCCGCTTCCCCCGAAGCGGCTACCGTGCGCGGGCTGCTGCGCCGCGCGCGGATTCGTATCGAAATCGCCGGGGACGAAGACGACATCGACGAAGCGATTGACATTTTGGCCGAAGCGCTGGATCACGACCCCACCAACCCGGAAACACTCGAACTCTTGCAGCAGGCCGCCGAGCACAGCTCACCGCTGGAGATGAAAGTACACGGGCTGCTGGAACGCTACGGGCTGGAAATCGAAGAAGCGCCCCCGCCACCCACCACCGAAACGCGACCCGCACGCGAACGACCGGCCCGACCGGACGAGCCGCCACCGCCGCCCGCATCCGAACCGGCGGCAACGCCGGAAGCGGTGAACGAAATGCTGTCCGAAGTCAGCCAGGCGTATTATTCCGGCGACTACCAGCGGACCGTCGATCTGGCAAACCGGGTGCTGGCCGAGAACCCGCGCAACCCCCAGGCGCAAGACTACCGCCAGAAAGCCGAAGATAACCTGTTACGCGGCGTCGTGCCGGATCATCGCATCCCGTTTGACGCGCGTATCGCGTACAACCGGGCGAACTCGCTGGTTCGTGCCGGGAATTACGACGAGGCCGAGCGCCTGTACCGCGAGGCACGTGATCTGGCTGCGCGGGCCGGGATCACAAGCTGGAAAGACGTCGAGCAGGCGCTGCTGGACATCCAGGATTTATCGCTGGCGCGCGAGATGTTGGCCGAAGGTGACCGCCTGCTCGCGGCTGACGATTGGGACGGCGCGCTGCAAAAATACGAAGGTGCGATGCGCGTCGTGCCGAATGATCCGCTGGCGCAAGAACGCATCGACATGGTGCGCAACGTGCAGCAGCAGTTTGACCAGGCCACCGTTCAACTGAACATGACCAGCGGGTCATTGAGCGACCGTGCCAAAGAATTCCAGCGCCTGCTAAACACGCTCGCCAGCCTGCGCCAGATTCTGCCTGGCAGCGAGCGCCTCAAACGGCTGGCCCACGAGATCGAAGGCCGGATCGACAACATCATCGGGCAGTTGTATAACCAGGCGCAGGGCGCGCTGACCCGCATGGAATCGGCTACGGTGCTTGAAGAACGGCTGCGCCTGACGACCGAAGCCGTGCGCGCGCTGGAAACAGCCGCCGACCTCGTCCCGGCGAACGAGGACATCACCGCGCTGCTTCAGCGTGCGCGCCAGAACGAAGCCGATATGGCCGAGGCCCGCCACATCATCGAGCGCGCGTCGGCGCTGATCGCACAGAACTACGAGAACGAACTGAGCCAGGCCCGCACGATGTTGGCCGGGCTGCGCGGCCACGCCCAGGACCCGCGCTACCGGATGGTCGTTTCTGACCTGTTGGCCCGCCACCTTGAACGCGCCGAAGCCGCGCTGGATAACAACGATCCACAGATGGCACAGCGCTGGCTGGATATCGCCAAGGAGGAACCATTCCGCATCCTGGGGCGGCGCACCGACATCCTGCGATTGGAGGAAGACGTACGCCAGATGAAACGGCGGCGCTACATGTTGTGGGCCGTCAGCGGCATCGTGATCGTCATCATCCTGGCGGCAGTGGCCTTCGCCACCGAGTCGACGTGGCAGCCGATCCTCAACCCGCCGACGGACACGCCCACACTCACGCCGTCCGTCACGCCGACACCCACCCATACGCCCACGCCGACCAATACGCCCACGATCACGCCAACGCCGACCTATACGTGGACGCCAAGCATCACGCCGACGCACACCTGGACGCCCACGCCGAGTGATACACCGACCCATACCTGGACGCCCACGCCGAGCGATACACCGACCCACACCTGGACGCCGAGCATCACACCCACGCCGACCTACACCCCCACGTTCACTAATACGCCGACCCACACCTGGACGCCAAGCATCACGCCCACGCCTGCCGCGCTGTGCACCGTGATCGCCACCACGGGCGTCAACGTGCGTGCCCAGCCAAACCCGGTCAGCCGTTTGATCAACGGCGCAGATGCCGGCCAGGTGATGGACGTGATGGCGCAGCAGTTGGGCACCGATAACCAACGTTGGTTCCAGGTCTTCTACAAGATCGAAGCGGCGGCGGTTACCGGGTGGGTGCGTGCCGATCTGGTCCAGCCGGTCAGCAGCAGCGAATGTCCCCCATTAGGAGTACGCTAAAACTATGGCCGGGCAGGGATGATTCACTATCTGCCCGGCCAACAAAAAAGCGACCACTCGTGTCAGGAGTGACCGCTCAAAGTGGGTCGTACAAGACTTGAACTTGTGACCTCGTCGATGTCAACGACGCGCTCTAGCCAACTGAGCTAACGACCCAATAATGGTATTCATTATAGTGAAGCCTGTTGGTTTTGGCAAGGGCCGGAAGTGCCAGATTCCAGATAAATATCTATCCTGGTTTCCAGCCCAGTTCACCATTTATCCCGGCGTCGTGCTATAATTCGCGCGGTTTCTGAAACCGGAAACAGGTAAACATCTTATGTCAGACGCAATTCAAAATTATTTACCGTATGTTGCCGGCGCGGCGCTTGGTCTGGGGCTGCTATTATTTCTGGTTTCGCTGCGCTTGTTTCGACGCAGCCGCAGCGACGTGTATTGGCGGCGAAGGCGAGATGCCGGTCAGCGCGGCTGGCGTATTTTTGTCCTGTCCTTCGCGTTATTCGTGGTCGGCGGAATGTCGTGCATCGTGACGCTGTTTGTGCACCTGGTCGCCGACGAAGAAAAAAAACCAACCCAGGTCACGGTGCAGAATCCGGTAACCACTGCCACAACGGGTCCCGCCATCGACACGCCCCCCGCCCCTACCAACGCGGCCAATACCGTCCCTGCCGTACCTGAAAACCAGACTCCGCCCGACACGTCGCCTACGCCGGTAGTCGTGATCATCACGACTACGCCGGTCTACACGCCCACCGAAACCCCTTTCCCCACGTTTACACCGCACGTCACACCGCCGGTTTCCAACGTGACGCCGCGCCCTAACGCGTCGCTGCGCATCACGTCTCTGGACGACGATATTTCCGATACTCTGACACCCCCCAACCCGCGCACCACGTTTGAAGCTGGCGTGACACGCATTTATCTGTTTGTCGAGTTTCAAGGCATGACTGAAGGCGTGTTATGGAAGCGTTACCTCTACCGTGACGGCGAGCAAATTGATGGTGGATCGTACCTGTGGGGCCTGGAAACCAGCGGTACGACCTATTTCTTCTTTGGCAATGACAGCGGTTTTCCACCGGGCACCTACGAAATCCGCCTGTATATTGACAACGCGCCGCTACCGGCTACCGCCGTGCCGTTCGTCATCACAGACGCTCCCTGACCGGCTTACGGATGCGCGCTGTTTTTCACCGGATAGGCCAACCCTCGCCCCGGCAGCGGGCTGTGTACGTTGTGGTGGCGCTGGTCGTGGCCGGGCTTGGTTTGCGCTTGATCCTGCTGATCCACGCCGGGTGGCGCTATGACTACGACGAAGGCATGGTCGGCCTGCAAGTGCTGCACATTCTGCGCGGGGATCGCCCCATATTTCACCCCGGCCAGCCCTATCTCGCCGCGCTGGAATCCTACCTGATCGCGCCGCTGTTCGCCGTGTTTGGTGCAAATGCCGTTACGCTGAAGATCGTGCCCTGGATGCTGTCCGGCGTGTACATCGGTACGACCGGCTGGCTGGGCTGGCGCGCCTTCGACCGGCGTGTCGGCGTTCTGAGCGCGCTGCTGGCCGCCTTCGCTCCCGCGTATGTGCTGGTCGTGGGCATGAAGACATGGGGCGCTACGGCGGAAACACTGGTCCTCGGCAATCTCGTACTGATCAGCGCCGGGTACGCGCTGGACCACGAGCAGCCGCCGCGCGTTCGACAGCGGGCCGCCATCCTGGTGGGGTTGGTGGGCGGCGTGGCATTCTGGGTATCGTGGCTGATCGTCTTTTACGCCGTACCGGTCCTGATCGTGTTCATATGGCAGGGACGCGCCCTTTTGCGCCGGGTCGGATGGGCGATGGGGCTGGCGTTTCTGGCGGGCAGCACGCCGTTCTGGTGGTACAACCTGGGGCACAATTTCGAGACGTTTCGTTACCTGTTTAGCGACCAGGGCGATACGTGGGGACAGGCGTGGGCCGTGCTGGATCATTTGAACTACGACCTGTCTCCGCGACTGGTCAGCGGTGATCCGGCGTGGCGGCTGTTGAGTTGGCCCGCGATCTGGTGGCTGCAACTCGTCTACGAAGGTGGGCTGGTCGGGCTGGTGGTCCGGGCAGAACGCGCGCCCCGGCACCCAACACGCCTGATGCTGGCCCTGTTCGCACTGTGCCTGCCGGTCATCTACATCGCCAGCGGTTATGGCAACCACGCGCTCAACGAATTTGGATTCGACGCTACCGGACGGTACGTGCTCATGATCCATTCGGTGCTGCCGGTAGGAGCCGCCGCGCTGTGCACGGGTGCAGCCCGCTGGCGTCGCTGGCTGAGGCTTCCGGCGGCAGCGGTCGTTACCAGCGTAATCAGCCTGAACCTGCTTGGGGTGGCGCGTATTCGACCATCGCAGGTCTTCGTCTCGCCGTACTACACCCGCCAGCCTGCCACCCTGGACCCGTTGATCGACTTTCTCGATACGCAGGGCATCCGGTACGTATGGACCGATGTCGGCATCGCGCACGTGCTGATGTTCGAGACACGCGAACGGATTCTGGCCGCAGATTGGTATGACATTTATGGCGCAAAAGGCATCGTGCGTTTCCCCGACGTCCCGCTGAAAATCCAGCAGGCGGACCGGGTCGCCTACGTAGAAGTCACCCTGCCGGGCCAGACAGATACCCGCTTTGAGGAGGCGTTCCGGGCTTCCGGCGTGCATTACACAATCACGCATGTGACGCCGGGTCTGCTCGTCATCATCCCGCAGGAACCACTCGATCCGGCACGGGTCGCGGACGGGCTGGGGTACCAGTTCTAGGGTGCGGGGGGAGCCGCCAGCAGCGGAACCTGGCTCACGTCGCCTTCAGTGGTCGTCAGCGCTGCAAACACCCAGGCTGTCCCACCGCCATACGCCACCGCCCACCAGCTATCATCGGCGCTGCGCCCGACAATCTGCACGCGCTCACCCAGCGCCAGCGTCCCGACCGACGGGTAATCGGTGCCCGGTCCCTGGCGCAGATTCAGGTCATCGACGTTAGCCTGTGCAATCGTCCCTGTCAGGGGAACGGCGTTGGTAGGCGGGACGGCGGCGGCATCGCCAGCGGTCGGCGTCGGTACGGGAGTTGGCTGATCCTGGCCGGGCGTTTCCCCACCCCCGCCGGGCAGACGCGCCACCGGTTTATCGGCCACTTTGATCGTAACGTCGCTCAATCCCATTGACGATCCATCGGGACGAAAAGCTTCGACCGTCACCAGATGGCCGGTTTTTCCCGAAGCCGTCCAGATAATCATACCATCGAGCGAAGGCTGGCCGTTCGGATCGCTGGCTGCGACCTCACCTACCGGCGTGTCGTTTACACGAAACTCCAGACGTACGACCCCAGTTTGTGATTCCTGCGCAATAGCGTGAAAGAACACCTCAACGCCCTCGGCATAGGTGCTGCCGTTGGCCGGTGCCAACAGCAGAACCAGCGGCCTGGTTTGAACATCTACCGGGGTGTTGTCGGCTGCGCTCGATAAGGTGCACGCCACACCTGCCAGACCCATCACGACCAGCATCACCCACACGCGCGGCGAACGGTGTCCAACCATCCTGTTCTCCTTTATGACAAAAGGGCCAGGCGTTCTGGCCGAAACAACTGGTGCAGCCCCTCAGATCGTTTGGCTCCCGCAGTCAGCTTAGCGAAAAAACAGTTATCCTGCAACGTCCGGCTGTTACAGGCGACGCGGCGCGGGTATACTGGTAAAATCCGGCTGCCAATGGCGCATCACATCATCGAGACACCAACTGTGAGAGGACTGCATCATGTATACGCCGACGACATTCCCGCTGAGAGCCTTTGAGCAAAGACTGCGCGCGCTGCTGCCCGCCGACCTGTACGCGATGGCATGGATCGATGACAGTCCCGACACGCTGTTGAAGATCTTCGATCACTTGCGAGCCTTACAGCGCACCATATCCGACTACCTGCCGCCGCCGGTCGCCGAACTGATCCTGGAAGATAACGCTGCCGGCGAGTTGACTTCTCAGGTAGTTGAGGGCACCCTGATGTTTACCGACCTGGCCGGATTCACTACCCTGATGGAAGCAAATGCCGCTCTCGGCCAGACCGGTGCTCGCACGCTGCTGGGCATCCTCAATGATTATTTTGCAGCCATGATCGAGATCATTGTGATGGCGGGTGGCAGACTGCTGGAATTCACGGGAGATGCCATGCTGATCGAGTTCCTGCGGAACCCACAACAGCAAGACGACTCGACGGCCCAGGCCGTGCGGGCAGGGCTGCGGATGCAGCGCGCCATGAAGGAGTTTTCGTCGATTGAAACCCGGCAGACACGGTATTCGCTGGGTATGCGTGTCGGGATTCATACCGGCTGTTATCTGGCGGCCCGCATCGGTACCCCTGCGCGGATGGATTACGTGTTGATGGGCCACGATGTCCGGCAAACCAAACAGGCCGAAAGTGCCGGACAGGTAGGGCAAGTTTGCCTGACCGAAAGCGCTTACGAACGCGTGGGGCACCAGTTCCGCTTTGAGCCAGGCCCACCGGGTTACCGGCTTGTCATCGATGATCTAACCGAAAAACAGCTCGGCGAGTACGAAATCATGACCGCCCAACGCCGCCGGATGCCACGTATGATCCTGATGGATCGCAGTATCAAGGGGATGGTGAGGGCCATCGAACAAGCTGTCGATCTGGTCGAACCGCTGGCAAGTTACCTGCCACAGCAAGTGCTCAATCTGGCGATAGAAAGCGTGCTGCGCCGCGAACTTCCGCCCGACTTCATGCAACCAACCGTGCTCTTTGTCAATTTGATCGGCCTCTCCGAGTCTGCCAGCCCTAACCTATCCCAGGCCGAAAATGACAAAATTGTGGCGGCCTATTCGCGCGTGTTTGCGTTGATCAATGCCGCCGTCGAGTCGCGGGGCGGAATCCTAAAGAAGGTGACGTATCACCTGAGCAGCTCAGACACCATGATCCTGTTCGGCGTGCCGATGTCGCACACGAATAATGCCGTCCGCGCCGCAAATGCCGCGCTGGCGATTCGAGAGATAGTCAACGATCTGCCGCCGCTGACCATAGACGGCAAGACGATCACAATCGCCTGCAAAATCGGCATGGCGCAGGGGCCGGTCTTTGCAGCTGAAGTCGGATCGCCGCGCGGACGCCGCGAGTTTAACGTGCTGGGCGATGCGGTCAATACGGCGGCCCGGTTGATGGCGTCAAGCAAACCTGACCAGATTCTTATCACGCAAGATGTCTACCAGCATCTCGCCAACCGGTTTGTCTGCGGTGATCTCGGCGTGCTGACGCTCAAAGGCAAAACCGAATCGGTACCGGTGTGTATTCTGTACAATCTGCTTGAGGCATGAGTACCTGATGCCTGAGCTTCACCCCACAGCGCATTCGGCATAGCCGAGCAGCACGTCATGCGTGCCTGATTTTCGCCGTGCAGCCCAGGCACTAAGAGTCGATTCGCCGGTCAGCACACACAAACCAGAACGCTGTATTGAGATGTCCCTTGTCCTTCTTTTACCCAACCCTAACCCACACCGGAGCTAAAATAAGCTACAATACGATTCACACAGACCATCCAATTACTTCCAGGAGTGTTATGTGTCTGATCCTCACGCGCGCGACCCCAAACCGACGGCGAACAGACAGGATGATCCTCAGCACGACAACCCGGCAGCTTATACCATACGACGCAAAGGAAGCCGCTATAACATTTCAGGCCCACACGGGCGCGTATTCTCAACCTACAAAAGTGCCAGCGTGACCGGGCCGCGCTGGGAAGAACTGACGCGAACGCCCTGGCCCTATCGCAGCTCGGCGTATGAATCGGGTACGCGGCTGTGGCAGATCGGGGTTATCGAACGCGACCAGATCGGCCAGCGGAAACTCAAAACACGCTCAAAACCTACACGGGCCACTAAACCCAAGCCCGGCCGTTCCGCTGCCAAAACGCCTGCGCGTGCGAAAAAGGCAAACACACGCGCCGCCAAACCGGCGAAGGCCGTACCGCAGGCTGATCCGCGCACCCACCAGCCGGAACGTGCCCGCCCGGTGTTGGCTCGTCCGGCACAGCCGCTCGGCGTAATGCCCGTATTGGCGCTGCCTGCTCCACGCATTAACCTGGCCGAACAGACACGCCTCATCCAGGCGCTACGCGGCGATCCGCGCCTGCTCTTTCAGCCCAAAGTGCGCGAAGCACTCCAGCACGAAGTCGAATATCACCGGCCCCATGCGCTGTGGGCCAGCACCCTGCTGCGACTGCTGGTCCGCTTCGAAAAACGGGAACGCCTGCACACACGTCTGGCCAACAACCGCAGTTCAGACGTCATTCAGAACAAGCACATCGCCTGGCAAGAGCAGCGGATGGCCCGCGCCGCCGTGTCTCAATAGCCCTGATTCCGCACTATCTCGACATATAACGGCTGTCCCGCCAACCGTAGCGGGACAGCCGGTGTTTGTGTTATATATGTCTGTCTGAGTATCCAAGTATTGTAAACACGATTGAGATGGTCAATTCGTCATGACAGTTCATCCTGACAGCCATACGATCCACGCGGTCATTCGCCCGGCGCAGATGATCGATGCCAGCGGCCTGCAGGCCATGTGCTGGCCGAATCGCCCGCTAACCAGCATCAATGAAATGATCCGGCGAGCCGAAAAAACGGCGCTCCGAGGACGCGGCCTGAGCGCCGTCGCGGTTCGTGATGGCGTCCCCTGCGCCTTTGGTATGTTAACTTTGTGGCCGCGCGCAGCCGAGATCAGCGACTTGATCGTGCATCCCGATCATCGCAGCCAGGGTATCGGCACCCAGATCATCACCTACCTGACCGACACCGCGCGCGACCTCCACGTTGAGACGCTGGAAATCGGCGTTGTGCTGTCGAATCCGCGCGCCCTGGCCCTGTACCGGCGGCTGGAATTTGCCGATCACCGTACTATCGAGATTGACCTGGGAGACGGCCCAGAACCGGTTTTGTACCTGGTCAAGCATCTCGCGCCGGGCGGATGAGCCTATCGTTCAGCCATTTCCCCCCGATAGAGGGCGCGTACTGCCGGGTCCTCTGGGTCCGGGTACCCAAAATGGTCGATCAGAATCCCTAATGAGAATTCCGTGACGGCACGCGTGCCCAACAGCAGTTCTTGCAGCACAATGTCGATCACCAGCAGCAACCGCCCGAAATGCAAATACTGGCTGCGTAACGCGGTGAACAACGTAGCGAATACCCGCTCACGCAGTTCAGGGTCGAGCACGCCGCTGCCCGGCCACCCCACCACCCAATCATGTTGGTAAGCTCCGATCGCCAGCACGTCCGACCGCAGCGCTACAAGCTGGTGAATGGCGTCTTTGCGGGCCGGCGCATCGCGCAAGCGCCCGGCTTCGCGAAAGGGAACGTTACTCAATGCCCCATACAGGCTGCCCGGCTCGGTAGCTCGAACCATCCGCCCCAACCCTTTGTCCTCGAATTGAAACGCCCGCGCCAGCGCGCGCGCACACTGATCGTAATACCGCACCAGATGTTTTTGGGTCACGTGGCGATCAATGCGCCACACCAACGATAGATAATCGCTGAAATCAAGCGGCACTTGCGGCGGGCTTAATGGGCTGTATGGCGAAGTCAACTGGTTGATGCGAGTTTCATCGCTGCGGTAATTCATGCGCATTCATCCTGTCACGAGAGTAGATTGCGGCTTGCAGGTGGCACCCTGCGCACCGCAGACGGATCATCGCGTTCGCTGTGGGAAGTATAACACGTTCAGATATGGCGTCCCCGCAGAATATTGATCATATCCACCAGCATACCATAAGCCGTCGTCGTCGGGTCGGTATCGCCCTCGAACAGCGTCAGGTGATGCAGCGTATCCGTTTCAATCGTCACGGCGCTGCTGGTCTGGCCGACCTGGCTCAACGGGTCGGAAAATGACAGGCGCACCGGGCGCACGCTGGCCCGTACCTCGTCCCCCACACGATACGCTTCGCACACCAGTTTGATGCGTGTCCCTTCGAGGACCGCTGCCTGCACGTCTTCAACCGTCAGGCCGGTGATGCCTGCGCGCTCGACATCCACTGGGCGCAAATCCGCGCCCATCAGCACGTTCGCCAGCACCACCGTTTTGACCGCTGCATCCCACCCTTCCAGGTCAGTCGCGGGATCGGCTTCTGCCACCCCGATCTGTTGGGCCCTGGCAACCGCTTCGTCAAAGGGCATGCCCTCTTCCATTGCGGTCAGCACAAAATTGGTCGTGCTGTTCAAAATGCCGCGCACCCGGCTGACCACTGTCGCCAGCAGCGCCTCGCGGCCAATCGCCAGCACCGGCGCGCCATCCATCACCGTGCTCTCGAAGAAAAAACCCAGCCCCTTTTCACGCGCCAGCGTCCGCAGTTCCCGGTACGCAAACGCGACAGGCCCCTTGTTCGCGGTCACGACATGCCGCCCGGCCTCCAGCGCCGCCCGCACGTGATCGATCGATGGCTGGCCCGTCTGCGGGTTCAGCCAGGTCGCTTCCATCACCATCCCCGCCGGACACGCCCGGATAAACGCCAGCGAATCGGCCACCGGCTCCCCTTGATGCAGCGAGTCGAGCCGCTCGCCAGATTCGACCAACCGCAGAGCTTCCGCCACATCCAGCCCATCCGGATCGATGGCGATGCCGCGCGACCGCGTCGCAATGCCCGTTACCATGACCGTCAGATCGTATTCCTGCCGCAGGACGTTTGTTTTGCGCAGCAGAAGACGCCCTAACGCGCGCCCCACATTTCCAAACCCTACCAGCGCGATCGTAGTATTCATTTCGAGTCCTCTGTAACAACCTACCAGGGCTTTATTATACTCGAATTGCGCCCACGCTCGATTCCAATATCACCGCCGGTTCAAAAATGGAGCAGGGCAAGCGTTCCCGGAATCCTCACGCGTCATCATTTCTCCGAACCGGTTTTCAGGCGAACCGTCGCCGTCAGCCTGAGAAATGGATTTTTGTGATGGCCATCGAACCTATGCTAAGATAGAGTTATCAAGTACTCTCATCAAGAGCGGTGGAGGGACCGGCCCTGCGAACCCGCGGCAACCCCGGCAGCAGCCGTAAAGGTGCCAATTCCGGCAGAAGTTTTTCTGGCAGATGAGGGGTAGTCAGACGTCTGGTTGACACGTGCCCCTTGCCTACATCGAGGGGCGTTTTCTGTGCTGCGGCGCGTTACGCTTCCCTGCTGCGATCGATTGACCATAAAAGTGAAGATACAGCCAGGATAGACCTAGTGAAACCACACAATCATTCCTACAGCAATCGCCGTTATCTCGATGCCATCCAAGACCACGTGCTCATTTTCGACGGCGCGATGGGCACCAGCATTCAAAGCCATAACCTGACCGCCGGCGATTTTGGCGGCGAGCGCACCGAAGGCTGCAACGATTACCTCGTGATCACGCGGCCTGACGTCATCGAGGAGATTCACGAGTCGTTTCTGGCCGTTGGCAGCGAAGCCATCGAGACGGATACGTTCCGTTCCAACCGGATCACTCTCGCTGAATACGGCCTGGAAGACCGCGTGATCGAGATCAACCGGGCCGCCGCCGAACTGGCACGGCGCGTGGCAGATCGGTTTGAGCAGGAAACAGGCATCGCGCGGTACGTGGCAGGCAGCATCGGCCCGACCGGCAAACTACCCAGCTCAGACGATCCCGACCTGGGCAATATCACATTTGACGAGCTGGCTCACGTATTCTACGAGCAGGCGCAAGGACTGGTCGAAGGTGGGGCCGATGTGCTGCTGGTCGAAACCAGCCAGGATATCCTCGAAGTTCGCGCCGCCGTCGTAGGTATCAACCATTATTTCGAGCACGCTGGTGTTCGTATTCCGCTGCAAGTCCAGGTCACGCTCGACACCAGCGGGCGCATGTTATTTGGCACGGACATCGCCAGCGCCCTGACCACGCTCGAAGCGCTGCCAATCGACGTGATCGGACTCAACTGCTCGACCGGGCCGGAACACATGGCCCAGCCGGTCAAATACCTGACCGAACACAGCACCAGGCCGATCAGCGTGCTGCCGAACGCCGGACTGCCGATCAACGTCGATGGCGAAGCGGTTTACCCAATGCTGCCCGATCCGTTCGCGGAGATGATGAGCGAATTTGTAGATTGGGGCGTGAACGTCGTCGGGGGCTGCTGCGGCACGACGCCGGAGCACCTCGCCCGGCTGGTCGCACGCGTGAAAGGCAGCGCCACCGCCCGGCGCGAGCCACACGCCCGCCAGCCGGAAACCGAACCCGCCGCATCCAGTGGGATGCGTGCTATCGCGCTGCGCCAGTCGCCACCCCCTACCTTGATCGGCGAACGAGTCAACAGCCAGGGGAGCCGCAAGATCAAACGGCTGCTGCTCGAAGACGATTACGACGGAATTCTCGAAGTCGCCAAACAACAGGTCGATTCTGGCGCGCATATTCTTGATGTCTGTGTGGCGCTGACCGAGCGCGCCGACGAAGCCGATCAGATGAAAAAAGTGGTCAAAAAACTGTCGATGGCCGTCGATGTGCCGCTGATGATCGACAGCACCGAGCCGGACGTGATCGACGCGGCGTTGAATCTGTATCCGGGCCGGGGCCTGATCAACAGCATCAACCTCGAAAACGGGCGCAAGCGGGTTGACGCCGTGCTGCCGATTGCGCTGCGGCACGGGGCCGCCGTGATCGCGCTGACCATCGACGAGCAGGGCATGGCGAAAACCGCCGGACGTAAGCTCGAAGTCGCCCGCGAAATCTATGACATCGCCGTGAACGAGTTTGGATTGGCTCCCGGAGACCTGATTTTTGACGATCTGACCTTCACCCTGGCTACCGGCGATCCCGAAATGGCGAGCAGCGCCCTCGAAACGATGGAAGGCATCCGGCTGATCAAAAACACGCTGCCCGGCGTGCTCACCTCGCTGGGCGTCAGCAACGTCAGTTTCGGGCTGGGCAAAGCGGCGCGCGCCGTGTTGAACAGCGTGTTTTTGTATCACTGTGTCAAGGCCGGGCTGGATATGGCCATCGTGAATCCGGCCCACATCACGCCCTATTCCGAAATTCCCGACGACCAGCGCCAGCTCGCCACCGCGCTGATCTTCAACGAACACCCCGACGCGCTGGCTGAATTTATCCAGTATTACGAGGAGCATGACGTCACCGTCGGCGGCGATGAACAGGTCGATCCCACCGAGGGTATGACCGCCGAGCAGGCGCTGCACTGGCAAATCGTCCATCGCAAAAAAGAAGGCGTTGAGACGCTGATCGACGACTGCCTGACCCGGCAGGAAGCCGTCGGCGTCTTGAATAATGTCCTGCTGCCGGCGATGAAAGAAGTCGGTGACAGGTTCGGCGCGGGCGAGCTGATTCTGCCGTTTGTGCTGCAAAGCGCCGAGGTGATGAAAAAGTCGGTCGCCTACCTCGAAAACTTTCTGGACCGCAAAGAAGGCACCAGCAAAGGCGTAATCGTGCTGGCGACGGTTTACGGCGATGTACACGATATCGGGAAAAATCTCGTGCGCACCATCCTGGGCAACAACGGCTATACGGTGCACGATCTCGGCAAACAAACGCCCGCCAACGTGATCATCGACGCTGCCGTCGAACACCACGCGGACGCCATCGGCCTGAGCGCCCTGCTCGTCAGCACGTCCAAACAGATGCCGCTCATCGTCAACGAACTGGCCCGACGCAACCTGGCGTTTCCGGTCTTGATCGGCGGCGCGGCGATCAACCGTGCGTTTGGGCGGCGGATTCTGTTCCTGGAAGATAGCGGCGAGCCGTATGCCCCTGGCGTGTTCTACTGCAAGGACGCGTTCGAGGGATTATCCGTGATGGATCAACTCACCGATCCAGACAAACGCGACACTCTGCTCGGCCAAGTGGTCGGCGACGCCTACAAAGAACTGGACAAAAAACGCCCGGAGGTGGCGGATCGCCGCAAGGCGGGCCAGCGCTCAACCGTCGTGCCTGCGCCTGACATCCCGACGCCGCCGTTTTGGGGCACGCGCGCCGTGCTGGATATCCCTCTCGACTCCGTGTTCCCCTACATCTACAAGCCGGAGTTGTTCCGCTTGAGTTGGGGCGCGAAAAACACCCAGGGCGAAGAATGGCAGCGGCTCGAAGCCGAGTTCGAAACCCGGCTGGCACGCATGAAAAAAGAAACGCTGGCGGATAAGACATTGGTGCCGCAGGCTGTCTACGGCTATTTTCCGGCCCAATCGGATGGCGACGACCTGGTGATATTCGATCCGGTCTGTTTCGAAGTCAACGACGGCCTGGAAGAGATCGCGCGTTTTTCCTTCCCGCGCCAGCCTGCCGGCGATCACCTGTGTCTGGCCGACTATTTCGCACCGGTCGGGGGAGAACGCGTCGATGTCTGCCCGCTGCAAGTCGTCACGGTCGGCAGGCGTGCCACCGAGAGATTCGACCGGCTGCAAGCGGCTAACGCGTACACCGATGCCTACTTTTTTCACGGGCTGGCCGTACAGACCGCCGAGGCAACCGCCACCTACATGAACCGGCACATCAACCGCGAGCTGGGTATCCCGGTCGAGCGCGGCAAGCGGTATAGCTGGGGCTATCCCGCCTGCCCAGACCTCGACGATCACGTCACGCTGTTCAGACTGCTCCCGGCAGAAGACAAACTCGGCATGGCGCTGACTCCTGCCTACCAGCTTGTGCCAGAACAATCCACCGCTGCAATCGTCGTTCACCATCCTGATGCCAGGTATTACAGCGTCGGCGTATCGCGCGCCGAACAGCTAGCCAATGCCTAGGGAGTGATGTCATGGCCCGCTTACCCTTTCGCGAACGTCTCGCACAGGGCACGATATTGGCCGACGGCGCAATGGGCACGATTCTACACATGGAGCAGAATCTGCCCATCGACTCGTGTTTCGATCTGCTCAACCTGACCGATCCCGATGCCGTCACGGATATTCACCGGCGTTATATCGACCAGGGCGCGGAGATCATCGAGACCAACACGTTCAGCGCGAACATCTTCAAGCTGGCCGAATGCGACCTGGCGAACGAGTGCGCTGCCATCAATCGGGCGGGCGTAGAACTCGCCCAAAAGGCCATCAAAGCCGCCGGGCGAGATGACGTGTACGTCGCCGGGTCGGTCGGGCCGTTGGGCACGCGGCTGGCTCCATTCGGGCGCACCACGCCGGAAGAAGCCTTCGCGGCATTCAAAATACAGACCGGCGCGCTGATCGAGGCCGGAGCGGACCTGCTGATTTTTGAGACGTTCACCGACCTGGCGGAAATCACCGAGGCCGTGCGGGCTGCCCACGCCGTCAACGACCAAATGCCGGTCATCGCGCAGATGACGTTTACGCGGGATAACCGTACCGCGTTGGGTGACACCCCCGCCCAGGCAGCCCGCACGCTGCATGACACCGGCGCGGATGTGATCGGCGTCAATTGCAGCGGTGGCCCAACACAACTGCTGCGAATCCTGCAATTGATGCATCTGGCAGTGCCGGAAGCCCGTTTTTCGGTGATGCCGAACGCGGGCTGGCCGGAAATGGTCGGAGGGCGTGTGATGTACCCGGCAACACCGGATTACTTCGGCGAGTACGCGCTCGCCTTTCAGGATGCGGGGGCGTGCATCGTCGGCGGCTGCTGCGGAACGACGCCGGAGCACATTCACACCATGCGCGAAGCGCTCGACGATCCCACACGTCCACACCCGACATTGATCTCGGTCACAGACATCCCCGAAACTACCGTCAGCGATCAGCCGGAACTGCCGACCGAGTTGGCACGCAAACTGGCGGCAGGCCGGTTTGTCGTCACCGTCGAAATGCCGCCGCCGCGCAGTTTCACCGCTCAAAAAGTCATCGCGTCGGCGGAACTTCTGCGCGAGGCCGGGGTTGATTTGATCAACGTGTCCGACAGCCCGATGGCGCGCATGCGTATGAGTCCCTGGGCAGTCTGTCACCTGATTCAGGAAAATGTCGGGCTGGAAACCGTGCTGCACTTCCCGACACGCGGGCGCAACCTGCTGCGCGTACAGGGTGACCTGCTGGCTGCGCACGCGCTGGCCGTGCGTAATATCTTTGTCGTGATGGGCGATCCGACCGTGATCGGAGATTATCCCGATTCGTTTGACACGCACGACATAGTGCCATCCAGCTTGATCGCGCTGATCAAGCATAACTTGAACACCGGGATCGACCAGGCAGGGAACTCCATCGGGCAGCCCACGTCGTTTGAGGTTGGCTGCGCGTTGAACGTCAATGCGCGTGACGTAGATCGTGAAATCAAACTGCTGCGCAAAAAAATCGAGGCGGGCGCTGATTTTGCCCTGACACAACCGGTCTTTGATGCGAACGTATTAAAGCGCTTCCGGGCTGCCTACTCGAGTCAATACGGGCCGCTTGAGCTGCCGATCCTGGTTGGGATTTTGCCGCTGGCCAGCGCGCGGCACGCCGCATTTTTGCATAATGAAGTGCCCGGCATCGACATCCCGGAGTCGATCCGCCGGCGAATTATCGACGCCGCTGACGATGCGCCACAGGAGGGAGTCCGCATTGCGCGCGAACTCCTGTTAACAATACACGACCTGGCCCAGGGAACCTACCTGATGCCTGCATTCGGGCGATACGATCTGGCGGCGGACGTCGTGGACGTGCTGGGGCGTACGGCACCGTCGGCGCGCTGAGCAGCGTTTGCTGAGCGCGCCTGCGAAGCTTATAGTACTTGGCATGCTGTCAGTTCATGGTATGATCGATGCTAAGTGAATAAGGTCGGATAACATCGCAACGCGCAGCGTGCCCGCCTCGTAGTACCAGTGGGCTGATCTTGTCATTCAGTATTGGAGGCTTCCCACATGCGTCACATGATACGCATTGTGATTTTGCTTGCCATCGCTACCGCACTGATCGCAGGATGTAACGGAAACGGCAGTAATAACAACGCTACCGAGGATTTGCCCTCGGCGCGCACCTTGTTGGACGAAAGTGCGGGTCACATCCGTGACGCGAGTTCATTCGGGCTTGAGATCGACGTAAGCGGTTTTCCCGTCGAGCTGACGGCTAGCGGGCTGAACCTGCCGGTTGATGTCCCGCTCCAGTTCAAGTACGCGCGGGGTGTCTTCGAAGCTCCCGACCGCGTGGATGTTCATATCCAGTTCAGCCTGGGCGAAGTCAGCACCACTGCCGAGTTGATCGCTATCGACCGGGAACACTATCTGCGGGGCGATATCACCTCCAATCACTGGATTCAAGAAGAATTGATCGAGGGCTTCACGCCGAAATCGCTCGTCGCAGGCGCGGGCGGAATCCCCGATGCGCTGATGTCGATCAGCAACGCGGACATGCTCGGCAAAACGGACCTGGACGGCCTGAACGTGTATCACGTGCGAGGTGACATCGAGGCCAGCGCTGTTCATGCGCTGACGTTTGGCCTGATTCGCATGCTGTCAGGCCAGCTTCAGATCGACGTGTTCATCGAGGTGGACGACCACGAGGTCGCTCAAATCATGCTCGTCGAACCGCCCCCTACTGAAAGCGCGGACGAAGAACCGACGACCTGGCTGATCAACCTGATGGAATACAACAAAGACGTGTCAATCTCTGCCCCCGACCTGGAAAACGGCGCATCATGAGTTTTTTGCACCTCTCCGAACGGCGGGCATCGCCCTGGTTTATCCTGGCGATTGTCAGTCTGCCGGTCTTCATCGGGGCACTGGACCTGACCATCGTTTCCGCCGTCCTGCCGGACGTGATCGTCAGCCTCGATCTGCCGGTCAAAGAGTACCTGGATCAGGCGACCTGGGCGGTGAACGGGTACCTGCTCGCCTATGCGATCAGCATGACGTTTACCGGTCGTCTTTCTGACTTGTTTGGGCGGCGCGTGATATACATTGGCTGCCTGATCATTTTCATGGTCGGTTCGTACCTCGTCACCACCTACGACAGCCAGACGTTGAATAGCCTGATCGCCCGGTTCTATAACCAGGTGCTAAACCGGCGGCCACCGCGCCTCGAAGAACGCCACCTATACCTGGTGATCGCGGGCCGTGTCGTGCAGGCGTTTGGGGCCGGGGCGATGGTCCCGGTCACGATAGCCCTGGTCGGCGATCTGTTTCCGCCGGAACATCGCGCCAGGCCGTTAGGTGTCGTGGGGGCCGTCGATACGCTGGGATGGGTGTTGGGCCACCTGTACGGCGGCATTATGGTTCGCGTCTTCGGAGAATACGGCGGCCACATCGTCGACGCGTTTCACAGCATCGGTCTGAGCGTGGCCCATCCATCCTGGGAGACGTTATTCATCCTGAACATCCCGATCAGTCTGCTGGCACTGGTCGGCGCATGGTGGGCGCTGGAACACGTCCAGCCCGCGCGGCATGTGGGCCGGTTCGATATCCTGGGCACGCTGTTCATCACCCTGGCGCTGATCGGGCTGAATCTTGGGTTAGGCAGCAGCCCGG
>CAYMTN010000049.1:0-2078 GCA_964393335.1 uncultured Anaerolineaceae bacterium | reverse complement strand
GCCGCAACGTGTGGCCGCTGCACGGCGTGAGCATGCCGGGCACGCTCGGACTGGGCAGCAGCCCGGAGACTGCCGGTTCGGCATCCAGTATTGAGGAATTGCAGGGTGCCGCCACCGGTTACGGCCCCTACTTTTTGTTTGGGGCGGCCATCGCGTTTGCGTGTTTTATCTACATCGAAACGCATGTCGTCAAGTACCCGCTGGTACGCCTGGGGATGTTCCGCAGCCGGAATTTTTCCGCGTCGTCGTCGGCCAATTTCCTGGTCGGATTCTGCCTGGCGATCAGCCTCGTCAGCGCCCCGCTGCTGGTAAATTTCCGCGTCAAAAACCCAACCAGCAGCGATATTCAGAACGCTGCCTATGTGGCCGGGCTGCTGCTTTCCGGCCTGACCGTGCCAATGGCGCTGGCTGCCATTCCCGGTGGGTGGCTGAGCGAGCGGTATGGCTACCGCATGCCAACCGCGATCGGGCTGGCACTCGCGTCTGGCGGCTTTGCGCTGGCCGGGATCGTCTGGGAAAATGACACATCGTACTGGATCATGGGCGCGCAGATGGCCGTCATCGGCGTTGGTTTAGGGCTGACGATCTCACCCATCGGTACGGCAGTCATCAATGACGTGGACGAAAGCGAGCGCGGTGTTGCGGCGGCCCTGATCTTGATCCTGCGCCTGGTCGGGATGACAGTCGCGATCTCGTGGCTGACGATCTTCTCGCTGCACCGGTTCGATACACTGGTATCCCAGTATGTCATCCCGGCAACAGCCAGCTTCGAGGAAACGGTCAAAGCCTCGCAGCAAGCGAACCTCAACGCGATAGCGGACGTGATCAGCGAGCTGCAGTTCATCGGGGCCGGGGCCAGCGGCCTGGCGCTGCTGGTGGCGATGCTGCTGCACGGCGGGCGCAACCCCGATGTCATCCACAAAAGCCGCCAGTCTTCACAGACAGCACCGGGCAAATAGCCACGCGCCTGTTGGTATGGCCGCCGCGTGTTTTTTGTCGCAGCACTCGCGCGGCCCTATAATAATGTTCGGTTATCTGAAAAACAGGCATGCTGATCGAGATGGTAGAAAAACATGGCAGAAGTTTCCCAGATTCACGTCCTGGCAGCGGTCCGGCTGCAATCCATGATCGAGTTCCGGGAACACCTGACGTTAGACCCCCTGTTGCGGCTGACCCTCGTCACCAGCGAAACCGAGGCCCGTGACATCCTCGCCGATTCCCAGCACCGTACGGACGTATTTGTGGTGGACAACAACCTGGGCGGCGTATACGAAATGATCAAAGAACTGCGACAGACTTATCCCCGGCTGCTGATCGTGTTAGTCGATCAAGAAGCCGATTTTGGCATGCCCGGCCATGCCGATGAAGTATCGGTTGCGCCGTTCAAGGACGAAGATCTGCTCAAACGAATCAAACGACTCTCGGAAGAACGCAGCCTGGAAACGCTACGCGCTGATGCCCTGCCGCCAGTGCGCGAATTCGCCAAATCCCTGCGGCGAGCCGGTCCCGGCCAGTCAAAAGCCCAGGCGGCAGTCGAAGCGATACAAGAGCTTGGCTACGATTACGTCGCCTTTTACACCATGCTGCCCATCGCCCCGCCCGAACTCAAACTGAGCGCACAGGTCGGGCCAGAAGCGCTCACCACCGCCGCGCCACAGCGCCAGGATTACCATCACTCGCTGATTGGCTGGGTATCCCAAAACAGCCAGAGCCGCATTGTCGGCCCGGAGGACCAGCTAAATCACCCGTTTATCAAGCAGCAGCGCCTGGGATCAGGCGTCTGCGTGCCGGTGGGTACCACGCTGCGTTTCGGCGTGATTTTAGCCTGCCGCCAGCAACCAAACGCCATCACCCAGCAGAACGTCATGATGCTCGAACTGGTCAGCGCACAGCTTGCCAGCGCTATGGCCAAACAAGCTCGATCTTGATCCGGCCCGCTTCAGAAAGAATCGGCATGAGCACGATTATCCGTGTCGGAACCGCCACCAGCCAGCCCGGCAAAATCGTCTACGGGAAATTTGATGCCGTGCCGCTGCCTACCGGCAGCACCGACGCTTTCCCGGTCATCATCGCGCAAG
>CAYMTN010000048.1:0-27135 GCA_964393335.1 uncultured Anaerolineaceae bacterium | reverse complement strand
TGGGGTGGCTGGAGGGATTTGAACCCTCGACCTTCTGATCCACAGTCAGACGTGCTAACCACTGCACCACAGCCACCATATTGGGCAGCATTGTAACATACCTGTGCGGGGCACGCCAGAGCGAATTTGCGATAGATTCCCGTCCGAACGAGCAGTCAGGCACTGTCTTATGAGCCACCAATCGAACACGCGCAGCCGGATCGTTTTCATGGGAACGCCTGACTTTTCGGTTCCCGCACTGCAAGCCCTGATCGAGTCGCCGCGTTTTGAGGTTGCCGGCGTAATCACCCAGCCGGATCGTCCGGCGGGGCGGGGCCGCAAGCTGCAACCGCCGCCCATCAAACTGGCCGCGCAGGCCGAGAGCGTCCCGTTCATCCAGCCGCGCAAGATACACGAGTCGCCCGCGTTTGACCAGCTTCAGGCGTGGCAGCCGGATTTTTTGGTGGTGGTCGCCTTTGGGCAGATTCTGCGCCAGCCGGTGCTCGACCTGCCGCGTATCGCGCCGATCAACGTTCACGCCTCGCTGCTGCCGCGCTGGCGCGGCGCGGCCCCGATCCAGGCGGCAATCCGCGCGGGAGATATCTACACCGGCGTCACGACGATGATCATGGACGCCGGGCTGGATACCGGCCCGATCCTGCTGCAAGACTCGATCCCGATCCAGCCGACGGAAACCGGCCAGTCGCTGCACGACAAACTCGCGCCGTTGGGCGCGCTGCTGCTGCTGCATACGCTCGACTGGCTGCTGAACGGCAGCATCACCCCGCACCCGCAGCCGTCCAGAGAGGCGCTAATCACCTACGCGCCGGTGCTGAAAAAAGAAGACGGGGCCGTCGATTGGACGGCGAGCGCCGTACAGATCGACCGGCACGTGCGCGCCTTTACACCCTGGCCGGGGACGTTCACCACCTGGAACGGCCAGCGCCTGAAGATTCTCGAAGGCTACCCGATGCACATTGATCTCGGCCTCGCGCCGGGCGCGGTACTCGACGCGCACGGCACGCCGTACGAAGACCTGACGCCCTTCGTGATCGGCACCGGGCAGGGCGTCTACGTACCCACGCAGCTGCAACTGGCCGGGCGGCAGCCGGTCGAGGCCGCCGATTTCATTCACGGCGCGCCGGACTTGATCGGCTCGCTGCTGGGAGAATAGCCGCGCCTGACCGGTGTACGGCACACGTCGTCATTCGTCTCCACCCTTCGCCGAGAGTTACGACCGATGGATTGCAGCCAACCCGAATCCCGCTACCGGTGGTACATTCTGATCCTCGCCGCCGTGACGATCTGCATGACCGTCGCCGTGCCGGGCATGTGCATGTCCGTGCTGTTTGACGAGATATCCGACGATCTTGGCTTGAGCCTGGCCCAGGTCGGGGTGATCTGGGGCATAGGGGCGCTGCCCGGCGTGGTGATGGGGCTGATCGGCGGAGCTTTGGGGGACCGGTACGGCCCCCGGCGGATTTTGGTCGCGGCCTGTTTTGTCGTCGGGCTGACGGGCGCTCTGCGCGGGTTTGCCACCGATTTTTATACGCTGGCTGCCGCCGTGTTTTTGATGGGATTCGTGTCGTCCGTGGTCCCGATGTCCATTTTTAAGACGTGCGGCATCTGGTTTTCGCGGCAGCAGTTAGGGCTGGCGAACGGCGTCATTTCGATGGGCATGGCGCTCGGATTCATGACCAGCTCGCTGATCAGCGCGACGCTGCTCTCGCCCTGGCTCGGCGGCTGGCGGCACGTGCTGATCCTCTACGGCCTGATCGCGATGGCGCTCACCATCCCCTGGGCATTGGCGCGGCCCGCTCCCATCACGCAGCCGACCGCCACCCAGCTCACCGCCACCCCCAACCGCCCGTCGCTGCGCCAAACCATCGGCGACGTGGCGCGCGTCCGGCAGATGTGGCTGCTCGGCTGGGCGATCCTGGGCATCGGCGGCTGCATCCAGGGCACGCTGGGTTACCTGCCGCTCTACCTGCGTGATATGGGTTGGACAGATACCAGCGCGGACGCCGCAGCGGCCAGTTTTCACCTGGCGAGTCTGGTGCTGGTCATCCCGATTGCGCTGTGGTCGGACCGGCTCGGCACGCGCCGAAAAGTGCTGTTAGCCGGGGCGTGTATGGTGACGACGGGCGTCGGGCTGCTGTCTGTGGCGGATGGTTTGATGGTCTGGGCAGCGGTCATCATGGCCGGGATGGTGCGCGATGGGTTCATGGCCGTTTTCATGACCATGATCATCGAAACGGATGGCATCGGCCCCGCCTACGCGGGCACCGCGACGGGCCTGGTGATGGTTTTTTCGGGCCTGGGGAACCTGCTGTCGCCACCGTTGGGCAACAGCCTGGCCGCTATCGATCCAGGTCTGTCGTTTGTCTTCTGGGCTGGCATGGCGCTAACCGGTTCGGTCGGCCTGTATCTCGCGCAGGACCGCCGCGCCGACGCCATCCTGACCGTGCAGCCGACCGGGTAAGTTGATTGCCGCACACTATCAGGACGCATCGCCCGAGTCTGAGCCGGGAATTCCATTCGGAGTAATCGAATAATCGTGGATTTTGCCACCTACCAAACGCGTCCCTGAACGATATAGTTGCCGCTGGATTTCTGCGACGATCTCGATCGGCATTCGGGCCATTTTTCGATAAGTCGCGACGTCATCTGAATCGACCAACTTGTTTCGTCGTTTGGCAAGCTCCATTTGCTCCAGAATCACAGACGCGGTTGGGCTAAACATCAACGGATCACCGTTGTTGTAGAGCAGCATACCGTTGCTCTGTAGGTATCCATGCACTAACAGTCGATAAAACTCGCCTGAGTGCTCAGGCTGTGGCTCAGTCCGCAACATCACATTCGTTGTCTGTCTGCTGAGAAGGACTTCTCTGTGTAACCCTGAATAGGTGGGATCAGAGAAATTCGAAAGAACGAACAACTCAGGAATCCAATAATCGTTGATGTGTTCGTAAGCCGTGAAGTGGATTCCAATTCCAGATTCAATCGGATATTGAAAACGCATCTTCGCTAATTCAGCATTGAGTGAATCTGTCAGGTAACGAGCAAAGTCCTCCGGATAATCGAATTCGGCAGCTTTGGTTCTAGCTTGCTGATCAAGCCAATCATAGGTGGACCATCCATCGCTGGTCTGAGCCAATCCCCAGTAGGCTATTGCTCCTCGGAACTTATGGATTGGAACAATTTTCGTTTGCTCGGCCTCAAGAATCTCCCGATCTCCGTCTTGGCCCACACAGGTAATGAGTGAATCCGTAGCGTGCACTGTGCAGTGTTTGCTGATCAGCGTCACAATAACGGTCATAATGCAGCCCTCACCACTGCTCCCAGCGCGCGACGTCGTCAAACGCCTTACGCCCGCTCTTGTGCGGCGGGCGGCTGCGTGGGTCGGCGTCAGGATGCGGGTACCCAAACGAGATCATCCAGGGCACGTTCATCCGGTCCGGGATTCCCAGCGCCGCGCGGGCCTTTTCCGGCTCGTAGACCGTCGCCATGCACGACCCGATGCCCAGTTCCCACCCCGCGAGGATCATGTTTTGGCTGGCGCGGCCCAGGTCAAACGGCGTGGTGAGCGTCGGCGGGTCGTGCAGATTTTCGACGACCAGCACCACGCCGAACGCCGCCCCTGCCAGGTGCGTACACCAGGGGCCGCACGCGCTGAGCGCTTGCAGCGTCTCGCGCCCGGTGACGACGATGAAGGTCCAGGGCTGCCGATTTTTCGCGGAGCCGGACAGCCGCCCCGCGTTGACGATACGTTCGATGTCTGGCCGGCTCACGGGGCGGTCGGCATACTGCCGGACCGAGCGATTCGACCGGATCGCTTCATTGACTTCCATTTTCGCCTCCTGGCAGCACTTCCCCGGCGGCAGTCACACGCACGGGCTGGGGGCGGTCCTTCAGCCGGACCAGCTCGTTGCAGAAAATACGGCGCAGCGTGGCAATCGCCGTCGCGTAGGTCGGCTCCGTGCCGAGATAACTCAAGCGCCCTGCCCCCAACGTGTGCCCGCTGGAACGCGGGCGATCACTGGCGTAGTGCAAAAACCCCATGTCGAACGGCGCGATGTACAGGTTCACGATCTCGTTAACCGGATGGCGCTGCGCCCGCACCATTTCGTACACCGCCGAGAGGTACGGCCCGGATTCCATCTCGACAATCGAATACCCCTCGCGGTAAAACACGTCCATGTACTGGGCATTCTGCAAAAACGTCCCGCGCACGCTGACGACCTTCTGGTTATCCAGCACGCTGCTCAACGTCAGGTAGGGGATGATGTCGGAGGCCGAAAAGCTGTTGCCGAACAGGTACGAATTCTCGCTGTGCTCGTCGTAGACCACGTTGGCGATCATCACGTCACCCACGCGGGCGTTGAGCGTCGCCGCTTTGCCGATCACGTAGATACCGAGCATCTGCGTCACGTACTGGCTGATCTTGGCCAGCACGTGGTAGGCCGCCATGCCCAGCGGGTAGTCGATGTTGACGATCACGGCGTCACTCGCCGCCAGCCGCGCCATCTCGTCGGGATCGGCGCACAACAGCCGTGAGTCCATGCGAGCGGGATCGAGCTTGCTGATCTCGATCACCTGCGCCTCGATGTCGAAACCGTGCAGGCTGGGCACGCGCGTCAGCCCGATATGACGCTCGCTCTCGATGCGGCGGCGCTCGACATCCCGCACGCTGTCATAGCGGCGCAGCGCGTAATACAGGAAATTGTTTTTGTTATTCAGCTCGTCCCGCACGCGCACGTAGTCATATTCCGCCTTCAGACCGGGGTCTCCGGCCCGCTCGACAAACTCAAAAATGCGGTCTTCATCTTGCAGGGCGAATCCGCTGAGCAGGTTGGGAATCGCGTGCACGTTGCTGGAGATGAAATACACCGGGCGGTTGCTGATATCCAGCGGATTGACGTTCTGGCGCACGTTCAGCCACCAGTCCGAGGTCGCGCGCTGGTAGTTGATGTACGTACCGGCCAGCAGCCGCACCGCGAACCGTTTGGGTCCTTTGGCGATCTTTTCGAGCGTGGAGATCATGTTTTTGCCCCACGCATCCTGCAAGCGGCTGAGGTCGTCCGCCGCGATGCCCAGCGCGCGGGCCAGGTCCGATGTGCGCGCCAGGGTCGCGTCGGCGCTGTAGGCGGCCAGGCTGGCCTGCGACGCAACCGATTGCAGCATCGAGTGCAGCTTGTTCCACTCGATCTGGTACGCCACCAGGATCGGGATCAGGTCGTCGATATCCGACCGGCTGGCGATGTAGGCCGCCAGGGTGTGGTCGCCATCATACGCCATCCGGCGGCGGCGGGCGGGGGCCGTGACGCGCTCCCACTCGTCCACGTCTTGATACCCGTGGTCGTTGAAGACGCGGTCGGTTTGTCCCATCACCACCAGATCGACGTCGGCAATGCAGGCCGGGAGCCGCATCACCGTATAAAACAGCGCCGCTGCATCCGGCGTCGGCTGGCGCGCGCTGGCGTGCAGCGACGCATTCATCGCCAGGTGCGCCTCGACCAGCGCATCAAGCTGCACGGCGTGGCTTGACCGCAACAGCGAATAATACGTGCGGATATACAGGGCGATTTCCTCGCTGCCGGTTTTGGGTACTGTACGATCCATTGTTGCCCCTATCCCTGTGTGAAACGGTGTACGAGTCTCTTCAATCCTACCCTGGAATCACGCCGAATGCGATCCCGGCCAGCACGCACGCCGCCACGACGATCAACACGCTGGCGACGATCACCACCCGGCGGCGCTGGCGAGCCTGTTCCGGCTGGCGCGGAGGCCGCCGCACGGGGCGGTTCGGCACCGGAACCGGCGTGGTCAGCAGCGCCAGGGCGGGCGGCAGCACGCCGATCAACGCACCCAACGCGCGTTGGTAGTCGTCCTCGCCCATACAATCCACGATCACGGCCTGCGACAGGTAACGCGGCACATCACCCGGCGAGCGCCGCAGCACGTAGACCGGCTTCTGCCGCCGTTTCGCCAGCACGCCCTCGTGCCGGATACCGACCCGCCGCCCGTCTTCCGGCGACAAGATCATCAGCACCGCGCCGCTGGACCGGATCGCGTGGCGGGTTTCGGTGGCCCACGCGACGGTCCCCGCCTGGCTCACCGCGTCCATAAACACGGCATACCCCGCGATTTGCAGGTCGGCTACCAGCCGGTGCGCAAACGCGTAATCGTCCTGCGGATAACTGACGTAGATGTGTTGCATGATACGAGCGATCAGCTTTCAGCAATAAGCTGTCAGCGACAAGCTGTCAGCGAAATCAACAGCGCGGGCAACGTTCAGCGATGAACGATCAGCGATCAGCAAAAACGTAGAGCCGGAGTCCCTTCCAATTCGACACGATACGCAGGTGTCAGCAAACCCGACGGTTTTAGCTGATCGCTTGTTGCCGTTCGTTTATCGCTTACACCGCGAACTTCTGCACGAAATAATCCGGGTTGAGTTTTTCGCCGGTCGCAAACTCCAGTGCGTCGTTCCAGTGCATCGTATTGCCCGGCGCGAAGATCCGCTCGCGGAAGAAGTCACCCGCCGCCTGCCGCCCGATGATGCCGCCTATGTGCTCGCGCAGCCAGCCGTCCCATTGCAGCGACATCATGCGCCCCAGCAGGTAGTTCTGGTAATAGGCGGGGGCCAGCGCGATATGGTACTTGGCCGCCCAATCGGGTTTGCCCTCGCGCCCTTCCGGCTTGTTGAGGAACTGGTATTTCTGCACCAGGTCCCACCACAGCGTATCCAGATCGCGCGACGGGTCCTCGTACATCAGCCGCTCGAAATTGACCACGACCATCACCCACCGCGCGAAGATCAGCTCTTCCAGGCGCAGACGCGCGAATCCCGCCGCCCCGGCGCGTTCGGCTTCGCTGGCGGACGCGCCCAAAACCTGGGCGTGCCATTCAGGGTCGAGCGTCTCCGCCCCCATCAACATCGCCATGGCTTCGGTCGTCAGAATGTGCGGGAACGAGCGCAGCAGCCAGGGCAGGTCACGCGGGACGTACTTGTCATATACGCCGTGTCCCAACTCGTGGAGCAGCGTTTCCATCCAGCGCAGGGTCGGCTTGAGGTTGCACAGCGCGCGCACGTCGCCTTCGCGGTCCACGTGCATACAGAACGCGTGTTGGTCTTTGCCCTCGCGCTCATAGAGATCGCTGCGTTCGAGGATGTCGCCCACTTCCAGCCCCAGCCCGTCGTAGGTTTTCAGCGCCAGCGCCACCAGGTCGCGCCCCTCGAACAGCGCGTTGAAGTCGTAATTGCGCATCATCGGCGCTTGTTGGAAAAACGGCTCGGCGTAATGCCAGGGCATCAGGTCCGCCACCGGGACGCCAAAACGCGCGCTCAACTCGGCGTCCATTTCGGCCTTCGCCTGCCGGAACGGCTCGTCCGTCTTGGCGGCCAGGTCGTCTAACATGGCGAACAGCCAATCGGGGTCCAGCTCGTTGAGCGTCAGGCTCATCTGGTGGAAATTAGCGTAGCCCATCGCGTGCGCGGCCTGGTTGCGCAGCTCGGCCAGGCGTCGAATCTGGTCCGCGATGCGCGGGCCGATTGTCTTGCTGGCTTCCCACGCGGCGCGGCGTTTGGCCGAGTCGTTTTCGTCGCGCAGAATCTCGACGATGGCATTCGCCGTCAGGCGTTGGCCGTCCACCTCGGCGCGAAAATTGGTATGGGCATCGTCGAGCGCCTTCGCCAGTTCGGTCATCTCGTCAATGGTCGCCGGATCGCGCTGCCCTTCGGCAAATCCCAGGTGCAGCAGGTGGACGATGCGCGCCAACGGCGGATCAGCCGCCGCGCCCGCTTCGTCCCACGTTTTGTACTGGCGGTACAGGCCCGGATCGGCCCAATAGCGCATCCAATCGGCCCGGGCCGCCGCCGCCGCGTCGAGGGCGGCAGGCGTGCCGGTCGTCGCGGCGTCCCACCCGGTCAGGTTGATCGTGATAAACAGGTCGCGGACTTGCGCCGTCGTGCGGTCCACGGCGGCGTGTACAACATCGGACATACCATCACCTCGCGGTTGTGTGAATAAGGGTCTTTGACAAGAGATATAACACAAAGCGACCCGAAAATCGAAGTTCCGCCGGGGCGGTGGTCGTGATCCGGCTCTAGGGGTATGATTCCAGGTGAATGTGCCAAACACGCACCCACACAGGATGTGTCGATGAAACGACTGATCGTGAACGCGGACGATTTTGGGCGCTCGCCCGGCGTCAACCGGGGCATCATGGACGCGCACACGCGGGGCATCGTGACCTCGACGACGGTCATGATCAACTACCCCGACGCCGCGCCCGGCCTGCAACAGATCCGCGACGAAGCGCCGGACCTGGGCACCGGCCTGCACCTCAATTTGACGAGTGGCCGCCCGGTGTCCGATCCCGATCAGGTGCGGTCGCTGGTGGACGGCTCCGGCCAGTTTTACCCCATCGACGCGTGGCCCACGCGCGTCGAAACGTTTGATCCCGCCCACATCCGGCGCGAGATCGACGCCCAGGTCGAGCACTTCACACGCCTGGCCGGGCAGCCGCCCGATCATCTGGACGCGCACCACCACGCCACGTACCTGCACCCGGCGGCGCTGGAAACCATGCTCGCCGCTGCCGCCCAGTATCACATCCCGCTGCGTAACGCCGGGCTGGACCTGCCGCGCGAGACCGTCCTGACGACGCTCAAAGCCATGCTGCCCGGCCTCCCGCACGACTTCGCACTGCGCCTGATCGACACATTGCAGGTCACGCTGGCGGACAACGCGCCGCCCCGCTGGCCGGCCCGGCTTGAGACTCGTTTTTACGGCGATCACGCGACCCTCGGCGATCTGCTGGTCATCCTGACGACGTTGGAAGACGACAGCATCACCGAGATCATGTGCCATCCCGGCTACCCGGACCAGGCGCTGGCGACCAGCGGCTACCGCGACGAACGCGCCGGTGAAGTCGCCCACCTGACTCATAGCGCCACGCTCGAATGCGTGCGCGCCGAAGGCATCCAGTTGATCACATTTGGAGACCTGCCGCGCTGACCCGGCGCGCGGCGTTACCTTTCCGGGGGACATACCGATGAGCGACGAACCCTTCCGCGACTTTGACGATCTGCCCGGTGACGCAGACGACGATCTGCCCGCCGACGAAGTGGTGTACGAACCGTTCGAGGACGTCTGGCCCGACACCGAGGACCTGGAAGCCATCGATCTCGACGCGCTCGACGACGCGATCCCCTCGGAGGAAGATGCGCCGGACGAACTGACCGGCGAAGTCGAAGACCTCTTCGGCGCGATGGATGCGCTGGACGATACGATCCCGGAGGAAGGCGCGCCGGGAAACACGTCAGAGGACGTTCCGCCTTCGGGTGGCGAGCCGGACACGCCGCAACCGGACGAAACCCGCCTCGCCGGACCGGCTGCTGCCGAAGACATAACCGTCATCGAAGAAGCGAAACCGGCTGCCGAGGAAAAGGCGGTCGTGCCGGAACCCACCCACCCGCCTGCCCCCATCCCGACTGCCGCCCGGCGCGCGGGCGGCGCGTGGGTCGATGCGGCGGAGGAACCCGCCCCGCCGGATATCATTTTTGACGTGCTGCTGGCGCTGCCGCCCGACCTGGGCGCGCAGGTGCTCGAATTGCGCACTACCGGCGAGATCGATGATATGCCGCCGCCCGGTGTGGCGCTGCACGCCGCGTTCCGCGCCACCGACCGCGACGCCCTCGAAGAAGCGCTCGCCGACTGGACGCGCGCGAACCTGCCGGTCCAGATCGAGCTGACCGGCATCGAGGCCGAGATCGTCGGCACGCAGCAGTACGTCGCCGCGTGGACGCTCGATCCTGCCGAGGAATTACAGGAAGCGCAGCACGAACTGCGGCGCGCGCTGGCCGGGCTGGCCACGCCCCTGCCGGATGCGCCGGTCCTGCGGCAGGTGCGCGTCCTGATTGGCGATCACGTCGCCGCGCGGCGTTATCCCTACGTCATCGGCCAGATGCAGCGTGATTTCGACCCGTATGTGTGGCACGCCACCGAACTGCTGCTCGTCGAGCGCGACGCCAGCGCCCCGCCGGAGGACTGGACGATTTCGCGCACGTTTGATTGATCACGCCTGCTACTGATCCTTGCACAGACAACTGAAGTTTGAGTGCCCTTGCATACCAGCCTCACCCCTTAACCCCCGACCCCTTTTCCCCTCTCTACGATGTGGAGAGGGGCCAGGGGTGAGGCTAACCGGCAGACGCCAGAGTTCAACATAGGGTCCCGGTTTAGAGCGTTATTCAAGCGTCAGTAGTTGGCTTCCGACCAGTCGATCACTCGCAGTTCACATTGGCAAGGTGTTCTTCATACGTCACGGCGAAGGCTTCACCCGTCCCATCACACGACGCCGTATGGTAGCGGTACTCCGTCTGCGGCGGGTACACGGCGGCGACGATGGCGCTCAAGCCAGGGCTGTCAATCGGCCCCGGCGGCAGCCCGGCCCGCGCGTAAGTGTTGTACGGCGAATCGACTTGCAGCCCGCTGGATGTCACGCGCGGCCACCAGTTACCCGGCCCGCCGAGCGCGTATTGCACTGACACGGTCGTACCCAGCCGGTTCCCGTCGCGATAGCGGTTGTAATACACGCTGGCCACCAGTTTTTGCGTCTCCGGCCCGCGTACCTCGCGCTGCACCACCGACGCGATGATCAACGCCTGGTAGAACGAGACGCCCTGCGCCGCCGCGTCGGCGCGCATCTGCGGGGAGACGTTCGCCGCAAACGCGCTCAGCAGCATGTCGCGGAATCCCTCGGCGGTCGTGTCGTTCTGGGCGGTATACGTGCCGGGAAACAAGAATCCTTCGAGCGTCGCGCCTGCCGGACGTTCTGCCAGGAAGTCAAACGGGGCGCTCGCGCCCGGCCCGGTCACCGCCAAAAAATCCGCCCCCGTGAACAGCGTCTGCGCCGCCGTGATCGCGTCCGCGACCTGCTCGCGCCGCCAGCCGACCGGAATCGTGATCGCGCACGGGCAGTTAGGCGTGCGCGGCCCGCGCGCCCCGCTCAGCGCAGGCGCGACAAACGGCTCTGACGGCGGCGCATTTTCGGCGGCACCCGGCGGCAGGTACACCACCTGATCGACGCGCAGATAGCGGCTGTTCAGGCAGTTGGCCGCGATCAGGTCGTCAACCGTGAGCGTAGCTCCCGCGCCCAACACAAACGCGAACAGCGTATCACCCGGCCCCACGACGTAGCGCTCCCAGCCGTCCGGCGGGACGCAGCCCGCCGCCTGCCCGGCGTCAGCGACCGCGATCCCCTGATCGCCAGAGGTCGTTGGCTCGGCGGAGGCCGCCACACTGCCGGACGCGCCGGATTCATCCGCCGGGGGAGCGTCCGGCGTCACGCTCGGCGTGCCCGATGGAGTCGCGCTCGGCGTGCGGGTCGGAGTCAGCGTCGGCGTGAAGGTGACAGTCGGCATCAGCGTCGGCGGGACAGGCGTATGAGTCGCGGCGGCCAACGTCGGCAGGTCCGCCACCGGCGGCACATCCGGTGGGCGTGGCTGGCTGTCCTGGTTCACGCCGCGCACGGCAATCATGACGGCGGCCAGCGCGATGATCCACGCCAACACGCCGCCGCCCAACAACAGCACGGCGGTGCGGCCCAGCGCGCGCCGGACCGGCGGAGGAGGTGATTTCAGCACGGCATCGGGTTGTCGGTTGTCGTCCATCGTCCTCTCGATTCCAATACACGCCCCCCAACATCAGATTTTCCGGTTACCGGCACGCACACGCGCCGCTACGACGCCGCCAATACCGGCGCCGCCAACTCTGACACCTTCGCGCAATCGCCCCGGATGGCATATACTCGAACCGATAGATACTCTAACGCACGAACGCGGAGGCGTCTACTATGAGCACACTGCCGGTCTTTATTCTGGACAAGGATGAAGCCGCTGGCACCTGGGTCCGCAGTCAATTGGGCCAGATTGGCATAACCGCCCAGTGGATTCCAACCGTTGCCAGCCTGCTGGCCGAAGCCGATACGCACCCGCCGTCAACGTGCCTGGTCGCGGTGCGCCCACCCACCAGCCAGGCCCTGGCGCTGATCGCAGAATTGACGCAAGAGCCGCGTTTCGCCCAAACCGCGTTTATCCTCATGGGACCCGCGCAGTACAAACGCGCCGCATTTGAAGCCGGGGCCGACGATTACCTGACCACCCCGCCGGACGTGATCGAACTGCGCAAACGCGTGCGCCTCTATCTCAAACAGGCGGACCTGGAAGCCCGCCTGATGGCGGAAGAAAGCATCGCGCAGAACATCGGCGCGCTGGACGGCGGCCCGGACGCCGCACAGGAAGCCGACTGCGCCGATCCGCTGACGCTGCTCGAACACGCCGCGCAACTCACCCAGGAGCGCAACCTGTTCGAGATGATCCTGCACCACGCGGGCGAAGCTATCGCCTTGATCGATCCGGACGGCACGGTTCAGTACGCCAACCCCGCATGGTTCGACCTGCTCGGGGACGTGACCGGCGCGCACGTCGGCGACCGGATCGCCTGGCCGCCCACAACCGACCTGCCCGAAACAACCCGCGCCATACGCGCCGCCATCGAACAGGCGCAGCCCTGGCAGGGCGAAGTCCGTTACACCCTGCCGGATCGCCCGCCGCTCTACCTGGCGATGACGATCAGCCCGGTGTTTGACGCCGCGTCTGACCTGGTCGGTTTCGTCGTGATCCAGACGGATGTCAGGGAGCGCAAAGCATTGGAGGACCTGGAAACGCGGTTTTTGTCCGACGCGGCAGTCGAGATGCGGACGCCCGTCACCAATATCAAGATGCGCCAGTACCTGTTGAGCCAGGCAACGCCCGACCAGTTCTCGATGCATTTGCAGGCCCTGGAGCGCGAAACCGACCGGCTGTCGCGGCTGGTCGATGCCATGTTGGAGCTGTCACGTTATGACGCCGGGCTGGTGCGCATGGCGCGCACAGCGGTGGACCTGAACCGGCTGGTGTCGGAAGCGGCGATCCGTTTCAACGAAGCCGCCGCCGCGAAGCGTATCACGCTGGTCGTGCAGCGGCTTGACGCGCCGCCCGCCGTCACTGCCGACCCCGTACAGCTCGCGCGAGCGGTCGGCGTGCTGATCGAAAACGCCATCCAGCACACGCCCGAAGCCGGTCACGTCGGCGTGCGGCTCGGAGTCAGCACCGAAGGCGGCGACTCGTTTGTGACCATCGCCGTGCAGGACACCGGCGTGGGCATCGTGACACAGGCGCTGCCGCACATCTTCAACCGCTTTTATCGCAGCGATCGCACCCGTGATAGCGACATAGGCGGCGTTGGCCTGGGGCTGGCCATCGCCCAGGAGATCATCACGCGCCACGAGGGCAGTATCACCGTCAGCAGCACGCCCAACCAGGGCAGCACCTTCACCATCTGGCTGCCCGCACTCCAGATATAGGTCCATGCTCCACATGGAATCGAAAAAACCCCTCAAACAATCAAGGGGCCACGAGTCAGCGCAAGCGGTATGGTTGCCGCTCAGCCGGTACCGTTTCCGCTTGGCACCAGGTAATTGCAGGCCTCGCCGTCATCCAACTGCGACGAAAGCCGCTTGGTGTACACGCCGAGCACCCCGTCGATCAGGCGCTTGTCCATCTTACACAGCTCAGGGTTGCTGCACGTCACCTGCTCGTACGGGCAGTTGGTGACCGACAGGATATGCCCCTGCTGGTTCCGGCTCCACGAGGCCGTATACCCATGATTGTTCAGGTACGACACGGTATGATCCAACCGCACTTCCAGCGGCGCATCCGGCACCATCGCGTCGTCGACCATCTCCGCCGCAACCCCTTCGAGAATCTGGACTACCTGCTCCGGCGGCAGTTGGTCCTTGATCTGCTGGAGCAGGCCCGAAGCCAGCCCCTGGTAGTTGTTCGGGAAGTGATCGGCGGCCCGTTCCGTCAGCGTGTAAACGTACTGCGGACGCCCCGGAGCGCTGCGGCGGCGAACAGTGGGGGCAGCCACCAGTCCATCGCCCCGCAGAATCTCAAGATGATGGCGCACGGTCACCGCCGTGATCTTGCCGATACGTGCGCTCAATGCTGTGACGATTTCGTCGATAGTGGCTTCTTTGTGTTCTTTGAGAATTTCGAGGATGTGTCGTCTCGTTTGTTGCATGGCTCGCCGACTCGCTTTATCATATTTACGATATTGTTTATAAATTTAATAAATCTTATCATGCCCATTTGAGAGTTGTCAAATGACAACCGGCAGGGCCTCACTACGCCGTTTGGCACCTCTCCAAGCGGTAGTTTGCCTGAAACTAGCACACGAACGATTCCGCTCTCAGTATCCCTGTAAGAGGCGGAACAATCGCGTGAGTTGTTTGTGTAGGAAACAGCCGCGTCTACCGCGCTCGCGACCACAAGGTCAGCGCCGGGCCAGGGGATAACAGCCGCGCAGTCATGAAAACCTCATTCGCCAGCATCCCGCTGTAATAATGACCCAAATCCGCCAGTTCTGCAATAGGAAATTGATCGATCCATCATGATTCGGCCCGCGCCGCCGGTTTTGCCGAGACAATCGTTTGAAAGCTGGCGCAGTCTCGGCTACACTTAGGGAATGCTGGCATCAAACTGATGGAGCAGCCAGTTTGCCCATTGGACCACCCAACCGGGATCGCGTGGCGCGAACTGGTGCCCCACTTAATAATCCATGCACGTTAAGGAGCACAAAGCATGACGCTACGCTCGCAAACTGTTGCGCTTATCGTACTGTTGGCCGTTTTAGGAATTGTTTTTGTGCTGGTAGGTGATTCGGGTGTATCGACCACCGTCTTCTCGGCGGAGCCAACCGCCACGTATACGCCCACCCCCACCCCCAGCCCGACCCCCGTGCCAGAAGCGTCCGCCGACCATTGGGCAGAAGTCGCCGCCGGCCAGTTGACGTATGACGACCCGGCCATTCCGGCGCAGATCCAATACCAGCAGCAGACCCTGGACGAATTCATCACCAGCAGCGGTTACCAGGCCCCGGCAGACGACGTCGCTTACCCGCTCGTCAACCTGCTCCAGCAAATGAGCGACGACCTCGAACAGCAGGCGCAGGGTGTCCAGATCACGATTGAGCCGGGTGCCATCACCGGGCCGGTGATCGAGATCATCGACAACACGCCGGTCGCCTTGCTGCACGTGGTGGTCCAACCGCAGATGACGCCCAGCGGGCAAGACTTCCCTGGCCTGGACCTGGCACGCGGCCTGATCGATCGCGGCAACGGCGCGATCACCGTCGTGACCTACGCCCTGCAAAGCGAACCCAGCCCGGCAGCCTACGCCGATTTCCAGGCATGGTTGGCCGCCAACATGAGCGATCTCAGCGCGCCTGAAGCGACCGCGCAAGCCACACCCGAAGGCGGGGCAACGCCTGTCCCTGAAACGCCCGTCGCCGAAACGCCCGTCGCCGGAGCAACTGCGGTGCCGGAGAGCGAAACACCTGCCGCCGAAGCGACTCCCGTTGCTGAAGGCGAGACAGCCGAAGCCACGCCGGAGCTGGTGCCGCCCGAAGCAGAACCTGTGGGCGAAGCGCCCGCCGGTCCCTGGCTGGAAGTGGCCCCCGGCCAGTTCGTCCATGCCGAAAACCCGAACGCCATGATCGCCACCAGTTCCATGCCCATCGACGAGTTCGCGCAGCAGATCGGCACGGAACCGCCCGCCGACGACGATCCCGCCCCGCTGCTGACAGTGTTGGAATTCCTGCGGAGCGATCTGGAGACACAGCTTGCCGCTAACGGCATCGCAGTGGACGAAAACGACGTCCAGGGACCGCAGACCGAAGTGTACGGCGGCGTGCCGGTGGCAACGATTCATATCACGGTGGCGGCCCAGACGACCGCGTCCGGCCAGGATATTCAGGGCCAGGAACTGCTGCTCGGTTTGATCGATCGCGGCGATGGCACATTGGCGCTCTTCCAGTTCGTGTATCAAGGCGAACCGGACGCCGCCATCACCGCCGATTTTGAGGCGTGGCTGGCGGACAACGCGCCCGCCCTGGCCGAACCGGAACCTGCGCCCGAAGCAACACCCGAACCGACACTCGAAGCGACACCTGAAGCGACGCTCGAAGCGACACCGGCAGGCGACTGATACATCAAACGTGATTGTATCGTCATCGCCATCGGTGTTAAGATAGGTGGCGGCAAACTGGACCATGTGTGCTGACGATCCCAAACCGCTGTATTGGGAAGCATCCTACGAGATCGTGCTGGGCCTGATCGAGCAGCACCCCGCTGCCGACCTCGACAGCCTGGGATTGCAGCAGTTATTGGAATGGATCATCGATTTGCCAGGATTTGCCGACGAGCCGATCCTGGCAAATGACGGATTGTTGACCGAAATCTTGCGGGAATGGTACGAGGAGATAAACGAAGCGTCATGACTCATGATGATTTTCTGAAGGAATTACACGATCCGGACGTGCCGGTACCGGAGGGCATGCAGTCAGCGGTGGCCGTGACCAACGTCGGCAAATTGCTCAACACGATCTACAATTGGGGCCGCCGTAACTCCGTCTGGCCGATGGCGTTTGGGCTGGCGTGCTGCGCGATTGAGATGATCGCAACCGCCAGCAGCCGCTTTGACCAGGCGCGTTTTGGCATGGAGGTGCTGCGCGCCAGCCCGCGCCAGGCCGACCTGATGATCGTCAGCGGCACCGTCACCAAAAAGATGGTCGTGCCGATTGTGCGGCTGTATAACCAGATCGCCGAGCCAAAATACGTGCTGGCGATGGGCGCGTGCGCCATCGGCGGCGGGCCGTTCAAAGAGGGCTACAACGTCGTCAGCGGCATCGACAAGTACGTGCCGGTTGACGTGTACGTGCCCGGCTGCCCGCCCACCCCGCAGGCCCTGCTCTACGGCCTGATGGCACTGCAAAAGAAGATCGACGGGCAGTCGCTGGCGAACCACAACAGCACGCCCTGGTACGGGCGCGGCCCCAGTGATGCCGCCCCGGTGCCGGTTCTCGGCCCGGATATTGTCGACACCCGCCAGGCGTACTTGCTGCGCCGCGCCGCCGCCCACCCGGCTGCCGAATCGATTGACGCGGAACCAGAAGCTGAGAGCTAACCGCTGGATGTTATTGGCTGTGAGCCACTTTTACAGGAGTTATTATGACCGATCAAGCCCCTGTGGTTGAGAAAGCCGATCCGACTGCCGACGCGCTCAGCCACCTGCAACAGAAATTTGCTACCGCCATCCAGCGCGACGAACGTGAGGGTTATACCGGCCTCATCGTGGACCCGTCCAGACTGGTCGAAGTCGCCCAAGCCGTGCGCGACGAGTTGGGGTACGACTACCTCGCCAGCGCCACCGCCGTCGATTACCTGGGCAAAGGTGATCACCTGGAGATGGTCTACCACACGTACCGCACGTCGGGCGGCCCGGCCCTGGTGCTCAAGGCGCAGACTCCGCGTGACAAGGCCACGCTGCCCAGCCTCGTCCCGGTGTGGCCCGGCGCAGACTTTCAGGAGCGCGAAGCCTGGGACCTGATGGGCATCCGCTTCGAGGGTCACCCCAACCTGCGCCGCATCCTGATGTGGGAAGGCTTCGAAGGCCACCCGCTGCGCAAGGACTGGCACGAAGCGTATTACGAGCAGGACCAAAAACCCTTCGACAGCCGCTGGCCGGATGGCAAGGTCTGGCGGTCCGAAGAGCATAACGCCTATGGCAAAAACGTCGTCTATCCCGAAGGTTTCACGCTGGACGATTACGAATCCCAGGCCGAGCAAGCGATCTACGAGGCGGCGACGCTCGGCGTCGAGGTGCAAACCGATCTCGCGACCGACCACGTCATCATCAGCATGGGGCCGCAGCATCCGAGCACGCACGGCGTGTTTCGTATGGTCGTGGTGCTGAACGGCGAGCACATCGTCAGCCTGGAACCGGTGATGGGCTACCTGCACCGCAACCACGAGAAGATCGGCGAGCGCAACACGTTCATCCAGAACATGCCGTTTACCGACCGGCTGGACTATTTTTGCAGCCTGTCGAACAATCTCGGTTATGTGCTAGGCGTGGAGCAGTTGATGGCGCTCGGCAAACGCTACGAAGCGCCGACCTACCGCGCCGAAGTGATCCGCGTGTTGATGGTCGAGCTGACGCGTATTCTCAACCACCTGGTCGCCATCGGCTTTTTGCTCAACGACCTGGGCGCGTATTTCACGCCGTTGATGTACGCCATTATCGAGCGCGAGTTGATCCTCGACTTCTTCGAGGCGGTGACCGGCAGCCGCATGATGTGCAATTACATGCGCTTTGGCGGCGTCGCCTCCGACCTGCCGGAGACGCTGCGTAGCACCGCCAGCCTGCTCAACGACCGCGTGCGCGAGTTCAACACGATGCAGTACCTGCGCCAGTTGATCTACGAACGGCTGCCGCGTGCCATCGAGCAGACGAATGAGCTGCTGACCACGAACGAGATTATCACCAACCGCTGCATCGACGTGGGCGTCCTGACCAGAGAAGACGCCATCGCCTACAGCGCGGCGGGGCCGGTTTTGCGTGCCAGCGGCGTGCCCTACGACATTCGCCGCGCCGAACCGTACGGCATCTACCCGGACCTGCAATTTGACGTGGCCGTGCGCCCGCATGGCGACATCTACGACCGCTACCTGATCCGCCTGGACGAAATGATCCAGAGCGTGCGTATTCTCGAACAGGTGCTGCGGCTGCTGGACGAAACCAAAGGCCAGCCCTTCTTTGCGGGACGCAGCGGCATCTACAGCCCGCGCGTGCCCGCCGGGGAAGCGTACGGGCGCGTCGAGAACCCGAAAGGTGAGCTGGGCTACTACGTCGTGTCGGATGGCGGCCAGAATCCCTGGCGCTATCACGTCCGCGCGCCAAGCTTCATCAACCTGACGGCCCTGGAAAAAATGTGCAAGGGGCACAAGATCGCTGACGTGGTCGGCATCCTGGGCAGCATCGACATCGTGCTTGGTGAACTGGACCGCTAACCACAGCAGACAAGGAGCGTGAGCGCTTATGTACGGATCGGGAGTCATGCGTGGCCTGGGGGTCACCTTAAAACACCTGGTTAACACCTACATCGAGGATATCAAGTGGGGGTTCCGCCGCCATGTCCCGGACGAGGCCTTCCCGCAGCGGCAGGGCATCGACACGCGCGGCATCTTCACCGTCGAATATCCGGAAGAAAAACTGGCCGTGCCGGAACGCTTCCGGTTTATCCCCTTCCTGGTGATCGACAATCACGATCACCCCGACCTGGACCGGCGCGGGCATGACTGGTGTACAAGCTGCGGCATCTGTGCCAAGGTCTGCCCGCCGCAGTGCATCTGGATCGTGCGCGGCACCAACCCCGAAACGGGCCGCCCCGTGCCGGAGCCGGAGGAGTTTTACATCGACATCGACATTTGTATGAACTGCGGCCTGTGCGCGGAGTTCTGCCCGTTCGACGCGATCAAGATGGATCACGATTACGAACTGGCGAGTTATGACCGCACGACGGCGCACATCTTCGACAAACAGCGGCTGTCGAAAGAGTTTCGCTACTGGCAGTCGATCGCGCCGACCCGCGCCGAAGAGGAAGCCGAAGCTCGCGGCGGATGGGAACACAAAGACGTGATCAAACAGCGCGAAAAAGAGGCCAAGGCTCAAGCCAAAGCGGCAGCGGCGGCAGAGTCCGGCGCAGCCGACTCCGAAGACGCATAAACCCGGCTCGTGCCGGAACGGGTTCATTTCTGATGACGATCTTTCAGGGGCGCATAATGCGCCCCTCCATCATGCACCCATTCCCCCCTCTGCGGCGTGCGCGGTGCCGACCGCCAGAGGAGTGGTGAGAGGAATCGCGGCTGTGTATCAGAATGATGCCGAAGTCCTGTTCCCGCCCCGCGTGATCGTGTCGCTGCGCGCCCTGCGCGGCGAAACCTGGCAGCGGCTGGTTGATCACGTATTGTTCCGCCCGGAAAACGACCCCGACGTGCTCGCCTTCAGCCTGATGATGATCCGCATCGACGGCTGCCTGACCTGCCATGCCGACAGCTACCGGGCCTTGCGCGGCTGTACGCTGTGCGCCCAGCAGTCGGTCAACCGCTTCAAAGGGTCCGACGACGACCTGCTCGAGATGTGGGAAATCGCCCGCTGTGATATTCTGCGCTGGCTGGAACTGGGCATTCCGCCGCTGCAAGAATAACAGGGCGGCGGTCAGCTTTCAGCGATCAGCCTTCAGCAGACCGGGAGGCCGTTCACCGCATCCGGTAGATTGCCAGGCCATTTCCCTGTCAGGGGACCTCTGTGTTTCTCTGTGGCCTCAGTGGTGGTCGCTTTTCCGCCAAGTCCCCCTACACCAGACCGCCGCCAGCCGTTATAATGCGTATGTCGCCACCGTGCGCCGGGGGGTAACGCATGTCCGTTGTCAGCCTGCACAACCTGGAAAAATCGTTTTCGGTCAAACAGAAAGCGCCCGGTCTGCGCGGCAGCCTGCGCGCGCTGGTGCGCGCCGAGTGGCGGACCGTCCAGGCCGTCAAGGGCATTTCGCTGGAAATGGACGAAGGCGAACTGCTCGCCTTCATCGGGCCAAACGGCGCGGGCAAAAGCACGACCATCAAAATGCTGACCGGGATTCTGTTCCCCAGCGGCGGCGAGGCGCAGGTGTTGGGTTACGTGCCCTGGAAGCAGCGCCGCGCCCTGTCCTACCACATCGGCAGCGTGTTCGGGCAGAAGCCGCAGTTATGGTACCACCTGCCGCCGATTGACACCTTCGAGTTGTTCGCCCACATCTACGAGCTGGACCGCGCCGCGTTCGAGCGCCGCCAGGCGTTTCTGATCGAGGCGCTGGGCATTGGCGACCTGCTGCATACCCCGGTCCGCAAGTTGAGCCTGGGCCAGCGTATGCGCTGCGAGATCGCGGCGAGTATGCTGCACGGGCCGCGCATCCTGTTTTTGGACGAGCCGACCATCGGCCTGGACGTGGTCGCCAAACAGCGCCTGCGCGAAGCGATCCAGACCCTGCACGACCAGGAAAACCTGACCATCTTCCTGACCAGTCACGACGCGGGCGACGTGGAATCGTTGTGCAAGCGCGTGGTCGTGATCAATCACGGGCAGGTCATTTTTGACGACCGGACCAGCGCCCTCAAGCGGCGGTTTTTGCGACGCAAAGTGATCGGCGTACGCTTCGGCCAGCCGGTCCCTGACGATTTTTCGGTCAGAAACGCGACCCTACTCAAACGCGGGACGTGGGGCGTCAAGATCGAGTTGGATACGCACGTGCGCCCCGTCGAAGACCTGATCACGGCACTGATGGCCTACGCGCCGGTCGTCGATCTGACCGTCGAAGACCCGCCGATGGAGGAGATCATCCGCGAGATTTATCGCGCCGATGGGGCGATATCGCCGGACGCAGCAGTCTTGCCGGACGCCGCCGCCGGACTACAGGAACCCGAACCATAGTTTTCGTGAGTGGTCTGGTAGGGGCGCAGCAAGCAGCGCCCGGCGTAACTCACGAATAGACTGTTTTCTCAGCAGAATGCGAAAAGGCAGTGTGATATGGCAGAAGTGAAAATATGGCACGACAAAGAAGGTGATCTGCTGGAAGTGATTTTCGAAGAAGCAGCGGCCTCGCTAGAAGAAATCGACGACGATGTCTTCGAGCGCCGCACGCCGGATGGGTGCGTCGTCGGGTTCGTTATCTTCAACTTCAGCAGGCACGACCTGGAGTCAATCAACCTGCCGCTGGCTGTGGTGGCAACATCGAGCAAACGATAAAAACCATGACCACCGCCTTCCTCGCCGCGCCAGATCGCGGCACGACGCGCGCCCAGGTGCGCAAATACGCGGCTATCGCGCGCATCAACGTGCAAAACAGCCTCGCCTACACGTGGGAAGCGTTCGGCCAGGGCATTTTTGTCACGCTGTTCATTTTTGTGTTCGCGCAGCTCTGGCGGACCACGTTCAAAGCCCAGCACGTGCCCGCAGGCGGCACCATCGGCGGGCTGACGCTGGTGCAAACGCTGTGGTATTTCGTGTGGGCCGAACTGATTCAGCTTTCCCAGCTCCAGGTCGCCAACACGATCGAGAACGAAGTCAAGGATGGCAGCCTGGCGTACACGCTGGGACGGCCCTACAACTACCTGCTCTACCACTTCTTCAACGGCCTGGGCGGCGTTTTGATCCGCATGGTGTTCGTGCTGGCGTTCGGCGCGGCGGTCGCCTGGATGGCGGTCGGGCCGCTGGTCACCTTCCGGCTGGAAGTCATGCCCGGCGTGCTGCTGATCACGGCGCTGGCGTTCGTGCTGGATTACTGCATCACAGCCGGGATCGGGCTGCTGGCGTTTTTCTTCGAGGATACGTCGGCCTTCCGCCTGATCTACTCGAAGATCAACTTTGTGCTGGGTGGGCTGCTGCTGCCAGTGGATTTTTTGCCGGATGCGGTGCAGCGCGTGGCGCGCCTGCTGCCCTTCAACCTCGTGATGTACGCCCCCTCGAAGCTGTTCGTCGCCTGGGACGGCGCGCAGTTCGTGCGAATGCTCGCCTCACAAGGCGTGTGGATCGCCATCATTGGCACACTGCTGGCGCTGCTGTTCCGTTACGGCGCGCGCCGCGTCAGCATCAACGGGGGTTAGCCGTGATTACCCGATTACGCCGCGAAACCGCGTTCGTCCTGCACCTGATCAAGCTCAATCTGGCGAGCAGCATGGAATACCGCGCCAGTTTTCTGATGCAGGCGGTCGGCATGTTCCTGAACAACGGCATCTATTTTGTGTTCTGGCTGCTCTTTTTTGACCGTTTCCAGCAGGTACGCGGCTACCAGATTCAGCAGATTTACCTGCTGTTTGCGATCGTCGCGCTCGGCTGGGGATTGGCGTTCAGTTTTGCGGGTAACGCGGCGCGCGTGGCCGAGTTGATCGCGCAGGGACGGCTCGATTATTACCTGACGCTGCCGCGCCCGGTGCTGCCGCACCTGCTGTTCAGCTACATGAATCCGTTTACGGTTGGCGACCTGACGTTCGGCATGGTCGCGTTCCTGTTCGCCGGGCGTTTTGACGCGGCCTCCATCGCGCTGTGGCTGGTCTGCTCAGCCTGTGTGGCCGTCATCTGCGTGTCGTTTTGCGCGGTGACGGGTTGTCTATCGTTTTATATCGGCAACGCCTCGCAGTGGACGTTTTACCTGTCCAACACGCTGGTCACGTTTTCGCTTTACCCGTTCGGGCTGTTCCAGGGATTCGTGCGCCTGATCCTGTACACGCTGGTCCCGGCGGCATTTGTGGGCGGCATCCCGGTCAAGATCGTCGAGACGCACAGCCTGACGCTGCTGGCCGTGCTGGTGGGTGCCGCTGCGGTCAGCGTCCTGGTGATGGAGGGTGTTTTCCGGATGGGACTGCGCCGTTACGAGTCCGGCAGCGCGCTCAATGTTAATATTTAGGCGCGGCGGCTATGAATTTCTCATGAAACAGGCCGCAGGTTAGAAAATCTATACCACGCGTTCAGCATAGTTATGTTAAAGTGGGATAAATACACTGATCACAGGTGGGTTTCGGATGGTGGCCAATCAATCAGAACCGAATGCAATCAACGCGTATGATCTCCTGGCGAAATTCATCACGTTCCGCCAGTGCGGCGTCAACCGCGATGACGCCTGGTACCGGGTGCGGGACTCGGTGCCAGAAGCCGGGGAGGTCGAGTTAAAGGCGTTCTTGTACCTGGCGAAAGACTGGGAGCGCCGCGAAGGCTACAAGTTCCGCTATCGTGGCACGAAGACGGAAGACACCCTGCCCCGCAGCGAGTTGCCCGTCGTGAAAAAAGAGGTCAAACAGGCGGCCCCACCGCCACCACCGCAGGCGCAGCCAGCGCCCGACCCGCGCCGTGACGCCCCGACCGGCGCGCTGGACCCGGTCAGACTGCGTGCCTTCGAACAAAAGAACCTGGAAAACGTCCTCGACCAGCTCGACGAAGAACCCGAACCGGCTCACGGCCAGCCGACGCCCAGCGTCCAGACACGGCCCCTGACCACCGAAGAAAAACGCGCCTCGAACGAGCCGCCGCCGGATTATTTCGGGCCGCGCACGATCCTGTGGCTGTTCTTCAAGACGCGCCGCGACCCGCTGCGCGTCACGCTACCCGGCGAAAACGAGTTTTTCATCGGGCGTTCGACGGCCAATTCGGCGATGGCCCCCGAAATCGACCTCGACCCGGTCGGCGGCGGCGATTACGGCGTGTCACGGATGCACGCCGCGATCACGCGCCGCAACAACCAGTTGTTGATCGCCGACCTGCGCAGCATGAACTACACCTACGTGAACGGGACGCGCGTGCTGCCCAACGAAATTCGCGTACTGCGCGACGGCGACGAAATCTGGTTCGGGCGGCTGCAAAGCCGCATCCGCTTCCAGCACGCATAAGATCACGCACCGGACGTCTCAGGGACCATTTGAAAAGGCGGTTTGTTGAGCAAGCCCGCCCCCTCTCCCACACAGTAGGCGAGGGGACTTAATCGGCGAACGTACTCGCCCCCTCTCCTGCTTTGCGGGAGCCGCCATTCGGGCCGGGGGTGAGGGTTTTCAAACGGCCTCTCACCCGCACTTTCTCACCGTCTGGCAGAGCTGCGTCAGGTGCAGGCGGTCATGCTGCGCCGTGAAATTCGCCATCTCCAACAGAGTCGTCGGCCCAAAAATGTAATGCCGCGCGGGGCGGTTCCAGGCGTCGTCATCCAGCCCGGCCAGATACTCAACCGTCTGACGCCGTTCCCCGGCGAACACCATCGCCAGGCCCCACGCGTCGTCCGGACACACCCGCGACGCCGGGCGCGGCGGTTCTTTCGGCTGCGACAGGAACGGGTTGTCTGTGCGGGCGATGGTTTCCAGGCGCGGGCGCTGCACCTCGCGCTCGCTCTCGCCCAGATGACACAACACCTCAATCGGGGACCACTCATCCGGGTCAGGCCGCATCTGCCAGGCGGAGGTGGGCACTTCGCGCACCATGCCCAACAGCCCCGCCAGGTTCCCGTTCAGGCGCGGTACGATCTGGGCCGGTTCGTGCGGGCGCGGCGTAAGCGTTTCCAGCCAGTTTTCATCCTGCACGCGGCAGACAAAATCGGCCAGTGTCCCGCAGCCATCCGGTTCGGCAGGATGCGCGACCGGGCGGCGACCGCATTCCGGCACCAGCCAAAACGTATTCAACCCCGCCTGCCAGGCGGGCGCGATGTCGTTCTCCCAGTCGTCCCCGACCATGATCGCCTCGTCGGCCTGGACGCCCAATCGCGCCAGTATCTCCTCGTAGTACGCCGGGTGCGGCTTGGAAAAATGCACGTTCTCCAACGTGGTCACCAGCGAAAACGGCACCTCGTCTACGGGTACACCGGCCCAGGCCAGCCGCTGCTCGATAGCCACGCGTGGAAAAAACGGGTTGGTCGCCACCGCGACCGCGTAACCCTGCGCCAGCAGCCACTCGACCAACTGCCGCGCGCCGGGCCGCACCTGCGTACCGTCTTGCAGCACGGGATATACCGATCGGTAAAATTCTGCGACAGCGCTGTCGAACGCGTCCCGGCTGACCGTCAGCAGCGGGTCCAGCACGGCGTAGAAGGTTTCCCAGTTGGTGCGCAGCGGGTCCAGGTTGGTCACGACGGCACGCGTCCCGGCCATCAATCCTTTGATGAGGCCATCCAGGCCGAGCCGCTCGTTCATGAAACGCGCCAGCAGGTCCAGGTACTTCTCGGTGAATGGCCGCGTCGGGTTGCCGAGCAGCGTATCGTCCAGGTCGAGCAGGATGGCTTTAATCATCAGGCTGGTCCAATGCATCGCGGAATAACTTCAGGCCCGGATTCTCGTCCACGTCGAGCGGGCACCCGACGTAGGGGTTTTCAATCGGGATATCGTGCCGGGTACACCATGCCTCGACCCGTATCTGGCGCACGAAACCCAGCAGCGTGCTGCGGATCGTGAGCGTGAGTTTCATGTGTGGGCTGGCATTCGCGCGCACGATCTCCGGCACAGAGCATTTGAAGCAGTCCTTAGGCCGCCAGGGCAGCGATTCCGGGTTTTCTTTGGCCAGACGGCACTCCTGCACCGAGCGCCCCCGGTTGAAATCTTCGTAATAGTGGGGGCACTCCTTGCCCGCCGGTGTCTGCATAGCACCCATCCTTTTTTGCTGCACACTCGTTCACGTTGAGTCTACGGCAACACCTGCCCTGCGCCAAATCACCCCACACAAAAAAAAGACCGGAACAAGCGCCCGGTCCTTTGATCACGTGTGGTCCCACGCGTGACCTTACGCGGTGGTGACGATTCGAGACTCCGCAGTCCGCCACCGCGTCAAACGCGCGTGATGTACGACCCGTCGCGCGTGTCCACGCGAATCGTATCGCCTTGTTCGACAAACAGCGGGACCGTCACCTGCAAGCCGGTTTCGGTGGTCACCTTCTTGGTCGCACCGGTGGCCGTATTACCCGCCACCGCCATCTCGGCGTCGGTGATTTTGTGGTCCACGTGCGGCGGAAGCTCGTAATCGATGATCTCGTTGTCATACGACAGCAGTTTGAGCTGTATGTTTTCTTTCAGGTAAAGAAAGTCATCGCCAAACACGTCGCGCCGCATCTGCGGCTGCTCGTATGTATCGAGGTCCATAAACGTCAGAAATTCACCGTCCGAATACAGGTATTCGACGGCGGACGTTTCGATGCGGATATCCTCCACACGGTCGCCGGAGTTGAAGGTCATCTCGCGGGTCGTTCCGGTCCGCAGGTTGCGCACCGACACGCGAATCGTCGCGCCGCCGCGTCCCGTTTTGTTGTGGTGGTAGTTCAACACTTTGTAAATGTCACCGTCAACGGTGAAATTGGTGCCGTTACGAAGCTGGTTTACATCAATCATGGGAAGGTACTCGTCCTTGTCTATCTCACGTGATCGCTCATCGGTTTTCAGCCGCAGCCATTATACCAGGAAACTCGCGCCGCTTGAATAGTCACGATCACGCCTCACGCCTCGATCCAGTCTACGGCGGCGCGTGGCAGGTCGGCTAACCGCCCGCGCTGCACCGTGCAGCCCGGCAGGCTGTCCAGAAACACCTGCCCGTACCGTTTGGTGATCACGCGATTGTCGAACAACACGACCACGCCGCGATCCGTCTTGGTGCGGATCAAACGCCCGAATCCCTGGCGGAAACGCAGCACGGCATCCGGCACCGCGAACTGCATG
>CAYMTN010000047.1:23322-27759 GCA_964393335.1 uncultured Anaerolineaceae bacterium | reverse complement strand
GCCCCCGGCTTCAGGTTACACCTTCACAGCGACTCCCCAAGAGGCCAGTCCTTTCTTGCCATTCACAGTGTCCCAGGTGGTATTCTCAACCGATACGACGATAGTTCTCGCTCTTCAGTTTGTCCACTCACCGCCTGTGACTGTAGCCACTTTAACCCCGGAACCAGTTCCATCCGGTTCATACCCCGATCCGGTGACTGTGACACTTATGGCGACGGCTGCGCCCGGTTTCATGGTTGATACCACCTACTATAATGTTGACGGCGGACCTGTCCAGATTTACGCAGGTCCCTTTGAAGTATCGGACGATGGTTCCCACACCGTCGCGTTCTGGTCGGTGGATGACGCCGGGGTGTACGAAGCTCCACAAACCCTGAGCTTTAATATCGAGGCTGCTCCACCACCCGAACCCGTCATCACCGGCATGGTCACCGACGCCGTTACCGGCGACCCCATTGCCAATATGCAGGTCGGGGCGAGTTGGGGCACGAACTCGTGGAAGGGCACATGTACCGATCTCAGCGGCGCATTTACACTCACCGATCTCCCGCTGGACACGCCCATCAAAGTCAACGTATCCGCCGGGACGTGTGGCGGACCAGATTACTACATACCAGAATATTGGAACGACAAACTTAGCTGGGGCAACGCAGACGAGATTTTCCTCACCAGCGCCGACCCGAACGAGGATATTCTGTTCGAACTGGCGGTAGGCGGCAGCGTGTCCGGTATCATTACGCGCCAGTTCACAGGTGATCCTATCCCAGATATGTACATCAGCGTGCAGCTTGGCGAGTTTGGCATCGGCGGCTGTACGGATGCCGATGGCTTGTACACAACCCGAGGCATCCCGCCTGACATGCCGTTCCGGCTGAATTCGGGTGGTCCCAACTGGTGCGGCGATGAACAGGATTATCTGTTGGAGTTCTGGCAGGATAAGCCTGATATGGCGAGCGGTGACGTCCTCGAAATCGACAGCGCGTGGGCGGAATGGGAAATCACCGACGTCAACTTCACACTGACCAAAACGGGCACGCTCTCCGGCAGGGTGGTGGATTCTGAGACTGGGTTGGGCATCGCAAACATGCACCTCAGCGCGAGTTATGCCAGCCAGGGATATGGCGGGTGTACGGACGCGGGTGGCTACTACACCATTACCGGCCTGCCGATCTATGACATGTTCTGGATCGATGCCGCCGGTGGTGAGAATTTCTGTGGTGGCCCGGAAAACTACACCATGCAGTATTGGGAAGGTGTGCGCTATTGGGAAGATGCTACCCCGCTCATGTTCACCTATGACGAGCTGGAGATGACTGATATCAACTTCAGCCTCGTTCCCGGTGGGACGATCACCGGCACCATCACCGACGCCGCTACCGAAGCTCCCATCGCCAATATGAATGTCAATGTAAACCTGCCAGAAGGTAGTATCGGCGGCTGCACAGATGAGAACGGTCACTATACCATCACGGATATTCCGTTACACACCGATTTCACCGTAGATGCAGCTCACGATACCAATTGGTGCGGCGGCTCGTCGGATTACGTCTGGCTCTTTTATGACAACACCCATTCCGGGAATGACGCTGTACCTCTCAGGCTGGACGATGTGACCCCACTGGACGGAATCGACTTCGCGCTCGAATTAGGCGGCACCATCTCCGGGAGAGTGGTGGATGCTGTGACCCAGGAATTCATTGCCAACATGCATGTCACCGCTGGTTATGCCACTCAGGGGTATAACGCGTGTACGGATGCAGACGGCTACTACACCATCACCGGCTTGCCGCTCAACGGCACAATCTGGATGTATGCCGCCCTGGGTCCCAATTTCTGTGGCGGGCCGGAGAACTACACCCCGCAATATTGGGAAGGCGTGCCGAAATGGGAAGACGCCACCACGCTGATGCTCACCGATGATCACAGGGAAGAGACTGATATCAACTTCAGTCTCGTTATCGGCGGTTCTATCACTGGCACCATCACCGACGCCGTTACCCACGCGCCCATTGCCAATATGAACGTCAGTGTGGACCTGCCAGATTATGGTATTGGCGGCTGCACCGATGCGAACGGCCATTATTCTGTCCGTTATATCCCGTTCGACACCGAATTCACCATAAGTGCCGCCTATGATGCCAACTGGTGCGGCGGTCCAGAGAACTACGTTCCACGCTACTACAACAACACCTATCGCTGGGATGACGCTGCACGTCTCATGGTGAGCGATGAGACACCACTGGGCGGCATTGACTTTTCACTCGAACTGGGTGGTACCGTCTCCGGCACGGTGACGGATGCTTCTACCGGGCTGCCGATCGCGAACCTGCACGTCAACGCCAATCTGGATGGCTTCGGCCGCGGTGCCTGTACGGACGAATTTGGCAACTACACCATTGAGAACGTGCCCTATAACGCCCCATTCCGCATGGTCGCTGCTGGCGGCCCGAACTGGTGCGAAGGCGGCCCCGACACCTATTCAACCAGATATTGGGAAGACACGCCCAACTGGGAAGACGCCGTGCTGTTGAAACTGGATGACATCCAACCCGATCTTTTTGGCATCGACTTCGCGCTGTCATCGGGCACGACCGGCAGCATCAGCGGCACGGTTACTGCGCCGCCGGCTGAGGGCGGTACGCCACTGGCTTTCATCAAAGTGTGCGCATTCAACTACGCTGCGACCACCCAAGCTGACGCGGTCCTCGTGTGTGACGAAACCGACGAGGACGGTTTTTACCGGTTGGAGGGCATCCCGGGGGGTGTTCCCCAACGTGTGCGGGTATATGCCTATGATCGGGTGCGCGAATTCTACGATAACGTCACACGTTTCGCGGACGCAGCAACGGTGACTGTCCCGGCTCCTGGCGAAGAAGCTGCCAACATCGACTTCGACCTGCCGCAAGCAGCCCTGGTAAGTGGGTACATATATGATACGGACGGTGTCACGTCTCTGGATGGGGTGGCGCTCAGCGACGAAAACGGTGATTTTCTGGAGTGCAGCGGCTTCAGTTGGCCGGGTCAGTACCGGCTCTATCTTCCCGAAGGGAATCATATCCTCAGAGCGACCATCGATCCCTGGTGCGGCTCCAGCGTCATGTTCGAAACACAGTACTACGACGGTGTTTTCGATATCGGTAGCGCGACACCGCTTTCAGTCGAATTGGGACTTGGCTATTGGATCGACTTCACGCGCAAAATACCCGGCACAACCGGCAGCATCAGTGGTACGGTCAGAGATTTCGTTAGTGTTCCTTTGCCGGGAATACAGGTTGATGCCTGGGACGCCGTCACGCATCAGAAAATAGGCGATACGTCCACCGACGTCAATGGAATGTATACCCTCAACGATTTACCGCCGGGCGATTATCACGTCCGGGCGGGATATAACGCTTACACTTACGCCGCCGAGTTCTACAACGACGCCGGATTTGACATCAATGCGGCGCAGCAAATCTCCGTGACCGCTGGCATGGATACGTCTGGCATCGACTTCACGCTGATGCCGGGCGGTACAATTAGCGGCAACGTCTACAAAACTGACCATATCACGCCGCTAGCCTATATGCCGGTGGTCATCGATGGCCTGGGGATCAGTACCTGCACCGATGAATTGGGTATGTACGGATTGGGCGGCTTACCGCTAGGCCAGCCGTTGATTGTACATGCTGGCGGAGAAAACAACGCCTGCGGTGGCTCGACGGAATATGTACGCGAGTGGTGGGAAGATTCACCGACCTTCGAGGATGCCGACCCGGTCACGCTGATGGGCGGGTGGGAACACCAAACTGTTGACTTCACATTGGCTAACATCAACGGTCCAGAAGATGGTGACATGGACGGTATCGACGATGGCGTCGAAGCCGGGGCACCCAACAATGGAGACGGCAACTACGACGGTATCCCCGACTGCCAGCAAGTAAACGTCGCATCACTGCCGAACGCAGTTGATGGTCAGTACCTGACCCTGGCTGCGCCGACGGAGTACAACCCTTTCGGGTTGGTAACAGCAACCGCCAATCCGTCGCCCGGCGATACGCCACCCGGCGTAGATTTCCCGGTTGGATTCATCAGTTTTATGGTGCCCCTCACTGGCGACTCAATTACCCTGACACTCTACTTGCCACCCAGCGCCAGCGTTGAGACGTATTACAAGTATGGTCCGACTCCCGACGATCCAACTTATCACTGGTACGAATTCCTGTTCGATGGCACCACCGGAGCGGAAATCCTCGGCGATCAGATCAGGCTGCATTTCGTGGATGGGATGCGCGGTGATACGGGTTTGTTCGTAGATGGAACGATCTTTGACCCCGGCGCACCGGCTCTTTCTTCGACGGTCGATGTGACTGTTGAGTTGTTCAACGGCAGCACCCAGCTAAGTGATCCGCACAAGGTCGAGGTCAAGAATGTTGGGCAGTTTACCAGCGGAGACGT
>CAYMTN010000047.1:12942-23222 GCA_964393335.1 uncultured Anaerolineaceae bacterium | reverse complement strand
AGTTCACCAGCGGGGACGTGTTCCACGTGCCGCCTGACACAGCGCTGGAGTACCGCCTGCGGCGGAACAGCGTGGTCGGCCCCTGGTTGGGACCGGTCCAGTTCGCGGCGGGTGACCAGCCCTGGTCACTCGAATTCGCGACCGTGCAGGTCACGCTGACGAACGACGGCACGACGCTGGGTGATCCGCACAAGGTCGAAGTGAAGAACGTCGGGCAGTTCACCAGCGGGGACGTGTTCCACGTGCCGCCCGACACGCCGCTGGAGTACCGGCTGCGGCGCAACAGCGTGGTCGGTCCCTGGCTCGGACCGGTCCAGTTCGCAGCGGGCGATCAGTTCTGGTCGCTGGAGTTCGCCACCGTGCAGGTCGGTATTTGTAACGATCTGGATGGCACTACGCCCACTGTTGAAGTCCAGAATGTTGCCCAGTTCGCCGATGGTGATGTCTTCCATGTCCCGCCAGCGACCGACCTTCAGTACCGTCTGCGGCGTGGCAGCAATGTCGATCCCTGGCAGACAATAAGCTTCGGGGCTGGCAGTGCCACATGGAGCTTGAATTGCGACGTGGACACGGATGGAGATGGGACGCCAGATCACGTAGACAGTTGCCCGCTTGATCCAGACAAGGTCGAACTAGGCGTGTGTGGCTGTGGCATCGCGGACATCGACAGCGATGGGGATGGCGTGTTCGACTGTGCTGATAACTGCCCCCTTGATCCCGACAAGGCTGAGCCGGGTGTATGCGGCTGTGGCATCGCGGACATCGACAGTGACGACGACGGAGCGCCGGATTGTATCGATGCCTGCCCCGTCGATCCCGGTAAGGTCGAACCGGGCGTATGCGGCTGTGGCGTGCTGGATGTCGACAGCGACGGGGATGGTCTATTCGACTGTGCGGACAGTTGTCCAACTGATCCGGATAAGGCCGAACCGGGCGTATGCGGCTGCGGCGTGCCGGACGTCGACAGCGATGGGGATGGCGTGTTCGACTGTGCCGACAGTTGTCCGGTTGATCCCGACAAGGTCGAATCGGGCGTGTGCGGCTGTGGTGTGCCTGACATCGACAGTGACGGGGATGGCGTGTTCGACTGTGTCGACAACTGCCCCCTTGATCTGGATAAGGTCGAGCCGGGCGTGTGCGGTTGTGGCGTGCCTGACAGTGACAATGACGGAGATGGCATGCCCGATTGTGACAGATGATATCTTGATCCTTTCATAATCATGGAGGATGTTCCTGAGTTAAACTGTTGATAAATCCAATCGCACCGCAAAAGGCCTAAGACCCTGACGAAAAAACGCCTGTGACCAGAATAGTCCAGGCGTTTTGAATCGGGCATCGAGGGACAGATGAAGAGTGCGGATCGAGCGGCTGGTGATGCGTCTCGCTCGCGAGAATGACCGGGGCTTTGAGCGCATTGAGAACGAATTGCTCAAGCTGGGTCACACCATCAGCCACGAGACGGTGGGGGCCATCCTGCGTCGCTGCGTATCCCGCCTGCACCAGAACGCGACACCTCGCCAAGTTGGTGCCACCTGAGGACCCTCTACAAGGACCTTTTGTTGGCCTGCGATTTCTTCACCGTTGAAACCTTGTTTTTGCAAACGATCTACGTGTTGATATTCATTGAAATCGGCAGCCGACGGGTGCATTTCGCAGGTTGTACTGCCCATCCGAACAACGCCTGGGTCACCCAACAAGCCCGTCAGGTGATGTGGCGTTGGAAGGTCGTGAATCTTCTCTGTTTCGCTGGCGCTATCGTTCCCTGGAAAGCTCCCGCAAGGCTCGAGAATCAATGATATGATATAAGCATTACCCGCTTTTGACTTAAGAAAGGAGTCGGCAGTATTGAAGGATCAATAAACAGCTTCTCTATCGGCCATGAATAGATTAGCGAGGGTGATAGGTTATGAAAACCGTTTTTGTCTACCCTGAGCGGTGTATCGGTTGTATGCAATGTGAAATTGCCTGTGCCGTTGCCCACTCAAGAAGCAAATCGCCGTTCTGGGCCGTCTTCGAAGATCCACTACCCACACCACGCATCCACGCCGAGCCAGGTCCTAGCTTGAACACCGCTTTTCCAAACAAATGCCATCATTGTAACCCTGCCCCCTGCATGGGTGTGTGTCCCACCGCGGCGATTCACCGTGCAGAAAGTGATCGGGATATCGTGCTAATTGATGCCAAAAAATGTATTGCGTGTGGCATGTGCGCGATGGTCTGCCCATTCGACGTGATCACATACCGGGTGTCTCAGGAAGTGCCATACAAGCCAGCGGTGGCACTGAAGTGTGATCACTGCATCGAACGCCAGCACGAGGGGTTGATCCCGGCCTGTGTTGAAGTCTGCAAAGTAAACGCGCTGCAGTTTGGAGAAATCAATGAGTTGATCAAAAAAGCGCGTACGCGTATTGCGGAAAAAGTATCCGCAGCTGTTGGCCAGATTCCAAGCGAGATTGTTGCCCTACCCGTGCAGATTGTGAACTGGCGAGCTTGGGGAGCTGCTGTCAGTCATCTGAATGCTGATGGCGGTTCACAGAAGGAGCGTGAGTCATGACGACCTTTGGCAGCAACGGTCATAAGAGAAACAGCATCAACGCTGACACACGAGCCATGCTTGAGGTGGCTCAGCGTGAGGGTATTGAAACCGTCTGGGATCGACTTGCCGCCCAGCAACCGCAATGTGGATACTGCAATCTTGGTACCAGTTGTCGCATTTGCGCCATGGGCCCCTGCCGGGTGGATCCATTTGGAGATGGGCCACAAAAAGGGGTCTGCGGCGCTGATGCCGACATTATTGTGGCGCGCAACCTCGCTCGCGCGATTGCCGCTGGAGCCTCAGCTCATTCGGATCATGGACGCGATATCCTCGAAACGTTTCATCTGGTTAGCGAAGGTGAATCGGATGTCTACACAATCATGGATTCCGAAAAGCTCCGGCGGTTGGCAGTTGAATATCATGTTGAGGTTGATGGCAAAGGCGATCGGGAAATCGCCGCGGCTCTGGCCTGGGAGATGATGGAAGACTTTGGTATCCGCCGCAAAAAACTTCCTATGGGATCTCGTGCCCCCCAGGCGCGCCAGGAGATGTGGGAAAAGACGGGTACGTACCCACGTGGTGTGGATCGCGAAAATGTCGAAACCCTGCACCGCACGCACATGGGTGTGGATAACGACTGGGTCAACATCTTGTTGCACGCGGTGCGCACTAGTTTAAGCGACGGCTGGGGTGGCTCGATGATCGCCACCGAGTTGTCAGACGTGATGTTTGGTGTTCCGCAGCCAATCGTCTCCAGCGTAAATCTGGGCGTGCTCAAAACTGACATGGTCAACATCATCCTGCATGGACACAACCCAATGCTGTCGGAAGTCATCGTAGCCGCGGCGCAAGACCCTGAGTTGCTGGCCTTAGCCAGAGCAAAGGGTGCCGCTGGTATCAACCTGGCCGGTCTGTGTTGTACCGGAAATGAAGTCCTCATGCGAAAAGGCATTCCCATGGCCGGGAATCACTTGATGCAAGAGCTGTGCATCATGACCGGTGCGGTTGAACTCATGGTGGTCGATTATCAGTGTATCATGCCCGCTGTGACCGAAACCGCCAAATGTTATCACACCAAGGTGATCAGCACATTTGACAAGGCGAAATTCCCTGGCGCAGAGCACATTACATTTGATCCTGTGCATGGTCTGGATACGGGCAAACACATCGTACGCCTAGCCGTCGAAAACTATGGTAACCGCGTGCCGGAGCGCGTAACTATCCCAGTCGAGCCTGTGCCGATGATGGCTGGTTTCTCGGTCGAAGCGATTGTTGGCGCGTTGGGGGGTACACCTGAACCGTTGGTCAACGCGATCAAGGAAGGTCAGATACGCGGCGCTGTGGGCGTGGTTGGATGTAACAATCCCAAAATCAAACAAGATTTGGGTCATGTAGAGCTCACGAAACGTTTGATTGAAAACGATATTCTGGTGGTTGTAACCGGTTGCGCGGCTGTTGCCGATGGTAAGGCAGGGCTGATGATGCCTGAGGCGGCTGATAAAGCCGGGCCAGGGTTGAGTGCTGTGTGTAAGGCGCTGGGAATTCCGCCGGTACTGCATATGGGTAGCTGTGTAGATAACACCCGCATTTTGGTGTTGGCAGCCGCGCTGGCCAACTACCTTGGTGTGGATATCAGTGCACTGCCCTTAGCCGGTGCTGCGCCGGAATGGTACTCGGAGAAAGCTGTATCAATCGGGACATACGTGGTCGCGTCTGGCATCTACACCGTGTTGGGCACTGCACCGCCCATCTTTGGTAGCCCGAACATCGTCAAGCTGCTGACTGAAGGGCTGGAGGGAGTCTTTGGTGCGACCTTTGCCGTTGAACCCGATCCGAATCGTGCTGCCGCCCTGATCAGACGACACATCGAAGCCAAGCGTGCGGCGTTGGGCCTTCCAGCGATTGATCCTGACAGGATCGCCATACCTGAGCCTGAATTGACGCTGGTCTAGAAATCAGATAAGTCGATGGCTGCACCGGGCTGGGTGGATGGCCCGGTGCAGCACGAGGAGGTTCATAGAGGAGGTCCCCATATGAAAATCGTCATCGTTGGTGCTGGACCAGCTGGTGTTGCTGCCGCCGAGACTGTGCGTAACCTTGATCGCCACACAGAGATCATCGTCCTGAGCGCCGAGCCGTACCCGCCCTACTCACCACCGGCTATGATCGACCACTTCCTTTCCGGGTCAAATGCGCATCTATGGCGTGGGGAAGATTGGCCGGATCGATTCCGAATCGACTACCGCAATAACACTCAGGTCTCAGCCGTTGTACCTGCGCACCGCCAGTTGGAGATGGCTGACGGTACGACCCTAGGTTATGATCAACTGGTGATCGCAACTGGAAGCCGTTTGTACGCACCAGTGAAGGGAGGTGAGCTGCCCAGGGTTCATAACTTCAAGTCACTGAGTACGGCCAACGTTCTAATCAACCAGGTTCGTGAACAACAGGCGCGAACAGCCGTCATCGTTGGGGCCGGTTTCATTGGCATGGAAATAGCGCTATTGTTGTGCGAGTTGGGAGTAAGGGCCACTCAAATCGAGATGGTCGATCAGGTTATGCCTCGTATGCTCGATGCAGATACAGCCGGGATCGTCCTGAAACAGATGCAGACACGCGGAGTAGAGGTGCGCTTGAACACCCGTGCCAGCGCGTTTATTGGTCCTGGTTATGCCCAAGCCGTTGAACTGGAAGGAGGCGAGACTTTAGAAGTCGATATCCTGATCGCTGCAACAGGCGTCAAGCCCAACACCGAGCTACTCAAAGGTTCAGAGGTTGAATTCCAATGGGGGATCACCGTTGATGATCACCTGCGCACAAGCGTTCCCAACATCTTCGCAGCAGGTGATGTTGCAGAGACCGTTGATCGCCTCACCGGGGAGTCATACGTGCATGCCATCTTCCCTAATGCTGTTGAACAAGGGCGAGTCGTCGGGCTGAATCTGCTGGGTTACGATGAAGTATACGAAGGAGCCGACAGCATGAACAGCCTGAAACACCTGGGGATACCGGTCATGGCAGTCGGTCGCAAAGACGGGGACGAAGTGCTACGGTATCAGCGTGCAGACGTATTGCGAACCATTTATCTGGTGAACAACCGCATCGTTGGGTTCCAGTTAGTCAATGACATTTCTGCCGCTGGCGTTCTACGTGAACTAATGAACCGTCACGTCGATATTCGCCCCTTCAAAGACCGGCTGGCACGACCGAGTTTTGGACATGGGTCAGTCGTTTGGCAGGCCCTGGTAGGCGGTGAATACTTGGGGATGTAGGGTCGAAAACGTCATCGATGGGAAAACCTGATCAATGAACAAACAAAATATCGCGTAGTGTTCAGAGATTAATCTGAGAGAAATCGAGCGCTACGTAGCCTCGCGATAGTAGTCGCGGATGACGCCGCCAAGCACATGTCGACAACGTATCGGCCCTTGATTGGCGGCTAGTTCTAATCCTAACGGACTGTCCTGCTCAAGCCCTCGATGAGGCGGCGCTCCTAGAAATAGGCAATGTACTCGGTCAAGACACGTCGAAGATGCCGCTCGTTGAGAATAATCAAACGGTATTGTCAACACCGCTAGCGGGACTTTCTGCCAGCGCGGAATCTGTGGGCCACGCCTCTGTTTCGGCTCTACGATCCGCCGTTGCTGCCGCAACAGCATAATCTCCAGGTCTTTTTCGTCATCCGTATTCCGCATGACTGCGACCAGATCCAGCACGAATTGCTACCCAGACACCACCAAGTGAAAGAACATGCATTCCTCGATTTTTGGTCTTCAACACAAAACCCCGCAAGCATACCATGCGGGGCATTTCCAGCCGACTCCAATCCACCCATCCGGGGTAGATTCTTCGCCCGGATCAATTTTCGAACAATACGGGTGGTACTCGGCGACTCCTTGCCGGTGTCTGGGGGTAGACAACCGGGCGATCCAGGTTCTTGCCCTGGGATGGATTTAGTGATACTACAGAGTCCAAGATTGAGGAGGCGGAAGTAGGGTCATTCTTACGATCCTTCAGAAAGGTCGTGGATGCTACGTCGTCGTGATGAGTTGAGCTGGCAACAGATACCGTTATCTGGTGATAGGCTAACCCGTTGATCACATGCCCAGATTCTTAGCTTTTGATATTGGTACCTCGGCAGGCCGTGCGATACTTGGCACCTTGCGCGCGGATAGGCTGACGCTTGAGATCGTCCATCGTTTTCCCAACCGGGCAGTGCCGGTGAGAGGCACACTCTACTGGGATATTCTACACCTCTGGCAAGGGATGTTAGCCGGACTCCAAAACTGGAAACACAGCAGCGATCTCAATCTGGACGGCATCGGGTTAGATACCTGGGCTGTAGACTTCGCCTTGTTGGATGAGAGCGGTAAGCTGCTGGATAATCCAGTTCACAATCGAGACACACGGACCGACGGTATGATGGAACGTGTCTTTGAGACAATATCACGCGAAGAAATCTACGCGCGTACCGGAATCCAGTTCATGCAGATCAACACACTTTACCAACTCTACGCACTGGTCTTGGCGGATGCACCCGCGCTCCGGCATGCCGCTACCTTCTTGACGGTGGCCGATTTGCTCAACTACTGGTTGACCGGTCGCAAGGTTGTCGAGTTTACCAGTGCCACCTGCACGCAGTTCTATGATCCAAATGCGGGCGACTGGACCAGAGATTTGCTCACGCGACTCGCGATTCCCACCCACCTGCTGCCACAGGTGATCCCGCCGGGCACCGTGTTAGGGCCGCTCGACACCCAGCTTTCTGATCTGTCAGCTATCCCGGCTGTGCCAATCATCGCCGTGGCGACCCATGACACGGCCTCTGCCGTCGCCGCTGTTCCAGCCGAGACGGACCGCTTCGCTTACATCAGTTCCGGCACGTGGTCATTGGTGGGAGCCGAAGTCCAATCGCCCGTGATCACGCCTGAGAGTCTGAAGTACAATTTCACCAATGAGGGCGGTGTAGAGGGAACATTCCGACTGCTCAAGAACGTCTTGGGGATGTGGTTGGTCCAGGCGTGCCAGGACACGTGGGCCAGCAGCGGTGATCAGTTTACGGATGTCGATCTGGTTCAGATGGCCGCAGTCGCACCGCCCTTCGGCCCACTCATCGACCCGCATCCGAATAGCCCGGATTTTCGTACAGTTGGCGATATGCCCGCCCGCATCCGGGATTTTTGTGCGCGGACCGGACAACGCGTGCCATCGGATGAGGGAGCGGTATTGCGCTGCATTCTTGAGAGTCTGGCGCTGAAATACCGGCAAATCCTGGAGCAGCTTGAGGAGGTGTTGGGGTACACAATCGAAGTCATCCACATTGTGGGGGGCGGCTCACGCAATGAACTGCTCTGTCAGATGACGGCTGATGCGACCAATCGCCCGATCATCGCTGGACCGGCAGAGGCAACGGCGATGGGTAATCTCGTGGTCCAGGCTATAGCAACCGGACATCTGGCTTCACGAGAAGAGGCACGGGCACTGATCAGGTATTCCTCAGATTTAAGGCGTTATGATCCCGTTTCCACGCGTGGTTGGGATGATGCGTACCAACGTTTCTTGGATATTACACGGTCGCAAACTGACTGACCGCGGATTTTCTAAGCCCGCGCCCATAGGGTCAAAAAACCTCATTCACGAGAGGATGCGAGCTGGCATGAGTTGATTGGACACGGGAAGATTGGCCATGATAAGACGATCCAACGTCTGATCTGCGCGGCGTGTCAGACGACATTCAGTTGCCGGAAGAGCACTCCCTCATACTATGCGAAGATTGACCCGGCTGTGATCGCTGACGCATTGTGGTGGTTGGCGGAAGGAGTCGACATCTCGGTTCTAGTGCGCAAGCTGGGATACTACGAAAAGACACTGGCTCAATGACTCAACCGGGCCGGTGAACATGACGTACGGTTGCACACCGAGATGTTTCTTAACCTGACCTTCGATCTGATCCGGATGGACGAGTTGTACGCGAAGGTGAAAGAAACGATCATTCTTGACAACCGGCACAATTTGGAGTAAGCTTCATATAACTTATTTCACTGAATGATAAAAGTTGCCATGAACAAACCTCGTCGTGGAAACCGCGATCTGATGCGCGCCATGAATCGGAACCTGCTCCTGAACATTACCCGGAGCCAGGGACCACTGTCGCGCACGCAGCTTACCGAGCTCTCCGGTCTGAGCGTAGGAGCTGTCTCTCAAATCGTGAATGACTTGATCGAAACACGCTGGGTGACTGAGGTGGGCGAAAGCGACTTTACCGGCGGGCGTCGCCAGGTATTGCTGCGCTTGAATCCCACGGCAGGTTATGTTGTCGGGCTGAAGCTCATGGAAAACCGTGTGGTGTGCGCGGTCACCGATCTGGAAGCCACTGTTTTGAATTACCTTGATCGCCCGTTGACTACCATCCACGATCCTGAAGCTGTCGCGGAAACTCTGACGCAAACCGTGATTCATGCGCTTTATGAGGCCGATGTTGCGCGTGAAAAGGTCCGGGGCATTGGCGTTGGGCTAGCCGGTGTCATCAATGGCGCGGCGGGAATCGTCCATTATTCGCCCTTTTTCCACTGGCAAGACGTTCCGCTCGCAGATATGCTCGCGGAGAGACTATCGCTTCCCGTCTATCTCGAAAATGATGTGAACACGCTCACTATCACCGAGCAGCTTTTCGGTCCCGGTCATGATGTGGCGAATTTCGCCGTGCTTACAATCGGGCGCGGGATTGGCCTGGGAATGGTGATCAACCACCAATTGTATCGCGGACATAGGGGCGGCGTAGGTGAAGTGGGGCACATCACGATGTTACCCGACGGTCCACCGTGTGACTGCGGCAAACGTGGTTGCCTGGAAGCGCTTGCCGCCGATCCAGCCATCCTGCGCGACATGCAGCAGGCGCTTGAAAACGGAGTCCCTTCGACGCTCACCGCTCGATCTACGCTGGATGATGTGACCCTCGCCGCAGAACAGGGCGACGCACTGGCCCACGATCTGTTGGCCTGTAGTGGGCATTACCTGGGCATGGGGTTGGCGACTGTCGTAAACCTTTTCTGCCCCTCCTTGATCATCTTGAGTGGCGAAGGCGTCACGGCGGGAGCACACCGGCTCGACCCTGTGCTGGAAGCGCTGCACGCACATACGTTTAATGGCTTGCTGGACGGCGTCGAGACATTGATCAAACCCGCCGACGATCAGGCATGGGCCAGAGGCGCAGCGGGATTAGTGGTGGGCAAGATTTTTGAGTCGCCGTTGATCGAGTCAAATTCGCCGATCCAGGCGGATTAGTTTTTTTGGACAAGTTTCTTTTTTGAGTGAAGAAAGTGTCGCTCATGGCTGGAAATCGTGGGATACACAAATGGGGTTGGGTCGCGTTTTTTCTCGCTCCCAGCCTGCTCGGACTGATCGTTTTCATTCTGGGGCCTGTCGTCTATTCGCTGCGGTTGACGCTCTACGATTGGAACCTGCTCTCCGATGCGAAGTTCATCGGGCTGGACAACTTTCGCGAGTTATATCACGATACGGGCTTCTGGACGGCGTTCAAGCATACGCTCACGTTCATCGTGTTGTACATCCCGTCGGTGCTCACACTGGCTTTCCTGACGGCATTGCTGCTCAACCAGCCGTTGCGGGGCCGGGCATGGTTTCGGACTGCGTTTTTCGTGCCGGTGGTTACGTCGTGGGTGGCGGTGGCGGTCATCTGGAAGTGGGTCTTCAATCCCGCGCATGGTCTGGTCAATTATTTCTT
>CAYMTN010000047.1:0-12932 GCA_964393335.1 uncultured Anaerolineaceae bacterium | reverse complement strand
GCGCAGGCGGCGAACAGCAGTGCCAGCCAGGGATTCGGCATCAGCGGCCCGGCGTGGCTGGTCGATCCCAATACGGCCCTCTATGCGATCATCATCACCAGCATCTGGAAGGACCTCGGATACATCACGGTGATGTTCCTGGCCGGGTTGCAGGGTATCCCAGACAGTTATTACGAAGCGGCGCGAATCGATGGCGCTAACCGCTGGCAGAGCCTGCGCCGCATCACCATGCCGCTGCTCACGCCCTCGACATTTTTTGCCCTGATCATCTCGTTGATCAACTCGTTCCAGATTTTTGAGCAAGCCTGGTTGATGCCGGAGCGATTCGCCCGGCGCGGTGCATCGGTGATCGTGGGCGAGATCGTCGACAATGCTTTCCGCTACAACCGCATGGGTTACGCGGCGGCGATGTCGTGGGTGCTGTTCGCTGTCATTTTCACGATCACGCTCATCCAGTTCCGGCTTCAGAAACGATGGGTACATTACGACCTATGAGCAGCGAACAAAAGACCATGTCCCTGACACCTCCGCTATCGCGCGCACGGCTGTTGGCTCGCCGGATCGGCCCGATCGCTCTCCAGGCGATCCAGTACACGATACTCATCGTGCTGGCGCTGATCATGCTCGTGCCATTCCTGTGGGCAATCAGCACGTCTTTCAAGCAAGAGTCCAACTTGATGTCCGTCACGCCCCAATTCATCCCGAACCCGGCCAGTCTAGACGCCTATCGCACGCTCTCAGACCGGATGAATATTCCGCACCTGATCTTCAACAGCTTTTTTGTGACCATCGCCGGGACGACAGGCCAGGTGATGTTCGCAGCCATGGCAGCTTATGCCTTTTCCCGCATGGCGTGGCGCGGGCGCGATACCGTGTTCGTGCTCTACCTGGCGACGTTGATGATCCCGATCCAGGTGATCATCATTCCGCAGTTCATCCTGATCCGGCAGTTTGGATGGGTGAACACCTACCAGGGGTTGATCATACCCGGTTTGTTCAACGCATTTGGTGTATTTCTGTTGCGGCAGTCGTTCCTGACACTCCCGCGTGACCTGGAAGAGGCCGCGTTTATCGACGGCGCGAACCAGTTCACGGTGTTCTGGCGGATCGTGCTGCCGCTCTCCAAGCCAGCATTCGCCACGCTGGCCGTGTTCGACTTCATGGCGCTGTGGAACGCATACCTGTGGCCTTTGTTCGTGGCCCGCAGGGAAGACGTGATGACGCTGCCCGTCGCGCTGGCTAATCTGGCCGGGTCCAGTCGGTATCAGGGGTCGGTGGAGTGGAACGTTGTCATGGCAGGCGCCGTGATCACCATCCTGCCGATCTTGATCGTATACCTCTTCGCTCAGAAGTGGTTCGTTCGCGGTGTCACGTTCAGTGGCATCAAAGGTTAGGGTTTCACCGCGAAACACATTGTCCGTTTAGGTAGTTATTGCAGAAGGAGAAATAGAAAGATGTCTCGTAAGTTGTTTGCCTTAGGTATCGTCGTAGCGCTGGTGATAGGGCTTGTCCCGGTGACTAGCTTTGCCCAGGACACTGTCACTATCCGGTACTTCAATTTCACGTCCAGCCCGGACCACCTCGATGATCTGGCCGAAATTGTGGCCGCCTTTGAGGCCGAGCATCCCACCATCAAGATTGAAACATCCGATGCGCCCTACGCTGACTATCCTACAGTGCTTCAGGCGGATTTCGCCGGGGGCGATCCGCCGGATGTGTTTGAACTGGAATACCAGACGTTCGTCAATTACGCGGCCAACGATGTACTGCTTGACCTGAGCAGCTACCTCGATCCCGCCACGCCCTACTATCCGCGCGCGCTCGATGTGTTCAACTACGAAGGAAAGCAGTTAGCGCTCCCCGAGTCATTTTCGACGGTTGTTCTGTTCTACAACAAGGACCTGTTCGATCAGGCGGGGATCGATTACCCAACTGCCGATTGGACGATGGAAGACGCGCGTCAGGCCGGCCTGGCGATCACGGCACTGGGCGATCACATCTGGGGCATCAAGGCTCCGATCCAGTTCTGGGAGTTCTACAAGCGCGCGGCGCAGAATGACTGCCAGTTCTTCAACGAAGACAAGACCGAGTCTACCATCAACGCGCCGGAATGCGTGGAAACCGTTGAAACGATGGTCGGCATGCTCGACGACAACGTCATGGCTGATGACACCGAACAGGCGAACGAAGTCTCCGGTGATGACGGGGATTTCTTCCTGAGCGGGCGCGTGGGTATGCTGGTCAGCGGCATCTGGATGTTCCCGATATTCGCCTCTGCCGATTTCAATTGGGACATTACGGTTGACCTCGGTATGGCGCACAAAGGCTCGGCCTTCTTCGCAAACGGCATCGCGATCGCCAAGTCCACCAAGCACCCCGAAGAAGCCGCGGCGTGGGCCCAGTTCCTGACCGCAAGTGAGACTGCCGCCCACGTGCGCATCAACAGCAGTTGGGAGCTGCCCGCAGTTGACAAGCCGGAGTACGTCCAGGCTTACCTGGAACAGACCCCGCCCGACAACCGCCAGGCTGTCTTTGACTCGCTGAATGCCGTGGCTACGCTTCCCGTGATCGAGCGGCAAACCGAGATGCAGGACGTAATCGGCGAGCTGCTGGACGCCGTCGTTTCCGGTGATCTGGACGCTCAAAGTGCGATGGATATCGCCAAAGACGAAATCGACGCGTTGTTACGGTAGTGGTGTAGCTCTGTTGCGGCGGCGGGACGAAGCCCGCCGCCGCACCTCAGTTACTGATCACATATCATGAACTTGCACGACGCGAGTCTCGATATCATTCGGGCCGGACAGGCCCCAAGCGGGGCTTATAAGGCTTCCCCTACCTTTTTCCATTACCGCTACTCGTGGCTGCGGGATGGTACCTGGATCGCCTATGGTATGGACTGCGCCGGTCAGCATGCGAGCGCCCGGGCTTTTTATACCTGGGTCGGACGTACGCTCGAAGGGCAGCGCGAACGTTTGGAACACCTGCTGCACAAACTGGAACGTAATATCATGCCCGCAGATGCAGATTACCTGCCAACTCGCTTTACGCTCGAAGGCGACATCGGTCAGGATGATTGGTGGGATTTCCAGCTAGACGGATACGGTACCTGGTTATGGGGTCTGGTCGCGCACGTCGAAAAGACGGGGGATCACGATCTTTGGATGGCGCTCGAACCGGCGGTTGCGTTGACAGTCCGTTATCTGGCCCCGTTGTGGCAGTCCACCAATTATGATTGTTGGGAAGAACACCGCGAGCAACTCCACGTCAGCACGTGTGCGGCGCTCTATGGCGGGTTGAGCGCCGTTCAACGCTACAGCCCGGCGCTTGTTCCAGCTGGCTTGCCGGAGTCGATCCGTGACTTTACCTTGCAGACAGGTATCGCCCCGGGCGGGCATTTCATGAAATACCTGGGGAATGAGGCGGTCGATGCCAGCCTGTTATGGACCGCCGTGCCTTACGGATTAGTCAGCGTTGACGATCACTGTTTCAGCCAGACGCTCGAAAAGATCGAGCGCGACTTGTACCGTCCCGGTGGTGGCATCTATCGTTATGCGGCTGATGTGTACTACGGCGGCGGCGAGTGGATCTTGCTTACGGCGTGGCTGGCATGGGTTTATGTTGAGCTAGGGCGTATCAGCGAGGCCCGCGAATTGATGGCCTGGATCGGGGCGCAGGCGATGGACGGCGGCGCGCTGCCGGAACAGGTTTCCGACCACCTGCTGCACCCTGATCATTTCACTGAATGGGAAAAACGCTGGGGTGCTGTGGCATGTCCCCTGTTGTGGTCGCACGGCATGTACCTGATTGTCGAATCATTCCTGGAAAGGGCTTCATGATGGAAATCATCCATACGCCTTTTGGGCAAGAGCATCCTTACGAACAACTGCCGGAAGAACGGTTTCCGCGCAAGCCGTTGGCAAACAGCCCCTTTACCATCGGCATCGTCACGCGCCCGCCGGATGTGGCCCAATCGGTGCAGGTCCACACGCGGGTGAAAAACACCGTCGGACCGACCGTCGTCGCAGTCAAAGACCCGGACTGGCAGCCGCGCATGGAAGAAGGCGTCGGCGTCGAGTATCTGGAACGGACCGTCAGAATTGAGCAGGATGTCTGGCACGCCGAATTGACCGCGCCACCGCCAGGTCAAACCCTGACGTACTGGATCGAGGCCGATGGGCAGACCGGGCCGGAATACAAATTGACCGGTATGGGCTGGCAACCAGCACCGTTGGAGTCCGTTGTTTTGGAGCAATCCGCCGCTGAGGCTAACCGCTGGACGATGCGGGTCAGCCGCGCATCGTCCGGTTTGTTGCCTGACCACACGCCCTTGCCCGCCGTGCGTGCAGTCGAGTGGCTGACAGATGGCACGCGCGCCACACGGCTGCGACTCACGTTTGCGTGCGGTCCTGATGACGCCTTCTTCGGCCTGGGCGAGCGATATAATGCGCTGAACCAGCGCGGCGAAATTCTGGATGTACGCTGTTACGAACAATACAAAAACCAGGGCAAACGCACCTATATACCCATTCCCTTCATGCTGTCGTCGGCGGGTTACGGCGTATATGTCGAGAGCAGCCGGTGGATGCAGTTCGATTTAGCGGCAACACAGCCCGACCGTTGGGTATTGGAGGCCGATCTCGGTCCGGATGAAACGCTCACCATACTATGGTTCACGGGCAGTAACCCGCTGGACATCATCGGCCAGTTTACGCAGGTAACCGGTCCCGCTGTGCTGCCCCCGCTATGGGCATTTGGTCTGTGGATGAGTGGCAACGAATGGAATTCGCAGGCACGCGTGATGCACGAAGTCGAACAATCGCTGGCGCATGCCATTGTTCCCAGCGTGCTGGTGATCGAAGCCTGGAGCGATGAGACGACTTTCTACGTGTGGAACGACGCGCAGTATACGCCCACGCCCGGCCACGCCGCGCTGCGTTACGAGGACTTCTCCTTTCCCGCGGATGGCAAGTGGCCCGACCCCAGGGAAATGGTCGATTGGCTGCATGATCGTGACATTCGTATTCTGCTGTGGCTGACTCCCGTTTTTAAGGCAAGCGACGGGCTGAATCCGCAACACGAAGCGGACCGCGTCACATTTGAGCAGCAGGGTTATGGGGTGCGCGAAGCCGATGGCGCGTTGTATAAGGTGCGGCCTTTCTGGTTCCGCGACGGGTATTTGTGGGACGTTACGAATCCGGCAGCATGTGCCTGGTGGCTGAAAAAACGCGCCTATCTGCTTGAAGACCTGGGGATCGACGGCTTCAAAACAGACGGCGGCGAACATCTCTGGGGCAGCGCTACGCGTTTTGCCGATGGCCGCCGGGGTGATGAATTGTGGAACGTGTACCCGCAACTGTACACCGAAGCGTACTACCAGTTCGTGACCGAAAAACGAAACGGTAATGCTTTAACGTTCAGCCGTGCCGGATTCGTCGGCTCGCAGCGATCACCCGTCCATTGGGCCGGTGATGAGAATTCCACCTGGGACGCCTTCCGGCACTCGGTTCTGGCCGGGTTGTCGGCAGGCATTTCGGGGATTCCGTTCTGGGGGTGGGATTTGGGCGGTTTCAGCGGCGATGTCCCGTCGGCGGAATTGTATCTGCGCAGTACGGCCATGGCAGCGTTTTGCCCAATCATGCAATACCATTCCGAGTTCAACCAGCACCGCGAGCCGTGCCATTACCGGACGCCCTGGAATATCCAAACCCGGGCCGGGGACGAACAGGTGATCTCACCATTTCGCTTTTTCGTGAACGTGCGCCACAACCTGATGCCGTACATCTGGCAGGAAGCACAATTTGCAGCACAGACCGGGCAGCCGATGATGCGCGCACTCGCACTCTGGCACCGCGAAGCGTCGCCCTACCAGTATTTCTTTGGGCGTGACCTGCTCGTGTGTCCAGTCGTAGAAGCGGACGTAACAACCTGGCCCGTCTACCTGCCGGAAGGGGATTGGTTCGACTTTTGGACCCACGACCGCTTTACCGGGGGTCAACATGTGCAAGTGGCTGCACCGTTGGATCGTATCCCTGTGTTTGTGCGTGCGGGCGCGGCGATTCCCGTGAAGTGGGGGGCAAACCGGCAATGGGGGGAGTATGTCCCTTTAGGCCCGCTGCCAAATGATATGGTGAGCTGTCGCTGAGCCGATGGAGAACACAATCAGAGATGGTATAGTTTTTTCGTAGGGGCGGCGCTTGCCCCGCCCTGGGCGCAGCAAACGCCCCTACATTCTGCCATGTTGATTTGACTTCTCCATCAGGACCATGTCGCAAAAGGACGTGACCGGATATGAATTTGCAGGAATACGAGGCCCTCACCGAGGCGCTAACGCATAATCTTGAACGCGATGCGCGTGTGCTCGGACTTATGGCGGCAGGCTCGATGGCACGCCAGTCCCACCAGCCCGATGAATGGTCTGACCATGATTTCTGGGTAGTAGTTGAACCAGATGCAGTCGCATGGTTCCGAACCCGCCGCGAATGGCTGCCATATAACGACCAGATCGCGCTGTGGTTCATCGATACGCTTCACGGGGGTATCACAGCCATCTATAACAACGGGCACTTGTTAGAATTCGCGGTGTCGGATCGCAAAGGGTTGCTGCAAGCCAAAGTCAACGATTACCGGCTGCTAATTGACCGGATCGGACTGGCAGCGGACGTGGCGCAATTACAGAGTGCGACTACCTCAGAATGTGACACCGTGATTCAGGACAGCCTGTGCCTCCTGGGACGGTTCCTCACGGATTTACTGATCGGAGTGGGACGTTACCGGCGAGGCGAACATTTGAGTGCGCGCCAGTTGATCACCGGCTCATCGCTCCAGGCGCTGGTCCGGCTCATCGCTAAGCATGTGCCGCCGGAACACGCCATTGCGCTCGACAACCTCGATCCTCTGCGCCGGTTTGAGATGGCCTATCCTGAGATCGCCGCAGACATCGACGCCTTGCTACGGGTTGATCTGGACCAGACAGCAGTGGGATTGACTGCTCTGGCGGATCGCCTGCTGCGCGACCGGATAGTTGATTACCCGACTGAAACAGTGGGCGTGGTTTGCCACCACACTTCGGTAAGCGCCAACTAAGCCATTGGTCGAGTGACATTTGCAAGGTCCAATGAAATAAAAGCCCGCTCGCTGACAACCTGCGAGCGGGCTTCTGTACGCCGGTTATTGGCCGAGATAAAGCAGCGCGAGCATATAGCGCCCGTACGACATCGAATTGGACGCCGTCGCGCGGATGACATAGTTGCCGGTCTGCGTGAAGGTGTATTCGATGCGCGCGTTACGGTTGGTGCTGTTGATGTCGTCGTGCTGAGCCAGCGTCGTTGACCCCGAATAGTCGGTCAGAATCAGGAACGGGTCCATGTTCGGGTCGAGGAAGTACATCATGATCAGCACTTTGTCGCCGGCTTCGGCATACATAATCCACTGGTCGGACTGGTTGGCCGCCGACACACTGTCGACAATCGTCTGGCTGTAGGCGATCAGGCCGCCCGCCGTATCACCCGCAGTGCCCATGTACTGGAGATCGAGAGTATAGGTGCCGCGTCCGGAGCGTGCCAGCGGCAGAATCATCATGCGCATGTCGTAGGGCACGGTGTAGTTGATAGTGATAGTTTGCGAACCCAGGGGATTGTGGTTCTCGGCCATAACCACGCCGTCGTAGCGCAGCAGGTAGAGCCAGGGAACCATGTCGCTGGTATCCGCCGTCATGATGATCGAGAGCACATCGCCCTGCTTGGCGTCGAACTGCCAGGTATGCTGCTCGGTGGTGTCGGTGCTGGCGCAGCACACATTCGCCTTGCGCTCGTAATAGTTAATCTCACCCCCGGCGGGGCTGGCCGGGGTGCCCGCGAGCTCCAGGGAATAGATGCCGGGGAAATTGTTAGCGGCGCGCGCGTCGATGATATAGGTCCCGGTGACGGGCAGGGTGACATTGGCGATCTGCGCGTTGAAATTGCCGAGGCTGTCGTCATCCTGGTCCAGCACGTTGCCATCGGGATCGAGCAGTGCCAGGCGCGGATCAACGCCCTGTGTTTGCGCGGTCATGCTGATGGTGACGACATCGCCCCGGTTGCCATTAAACAGCCATTCGTTTTGGTACGGATTGGATACAAATTCACCGTTCACGATGTCGCCGTAGTTCACCCAGAAGTGCATGGTAGGCGGGGGCACGTTGACCTGCGGTTGGTCTATCATCACCATGCTGTTGGGGACACCAAAACCGGGCAGCAGGCTGCCGATCTGCGCCGATGGGAGCATCTGAGCACCGGCGGACGGCAGGGGTTGGATGTCGGGCGCAGCGGGCGGTATCCCCAGCGCGCTCCCGTCCAGCGAAATGGTGAAGTTGCCGAATGATGCCTGGTTGACTGCGCCAACGTAGATGGTATACGCGCTGGTATAGGGCAGGCTCAGGGAGATGATGGGATTGAGATTGCCGTAGCTGTCGTCATCGAAGGCGATCTGGCTGTCGCTGCTGTTCAGCAGCACCAGATACGGGTCGAAACTCTGGGTTTGCGCGACGACGGTGATCGTGACCTGATCGCCCTGCATGCCGTTGAAGGCATAGGTTTTCAGGATGTCGCGCGCGCTGGCCGGGATGTCGCCGCTCAAGGCTTGCCCGTAGCTGATGTTGATCACCGTGGGCTGTGCCACAGGCGGTGGTTGGACCCCCGACGCGCTCCCGGCCAGCGAAATAGTATAGTCGCCGAAACTGGCCTGGTTGACCGCACCAACGTAGGCGGTATAAGCGCCGGTGTAGGGCAGGCTCAGGCTGATGATGGGATTGAGGTTGCCGTAGCTGTCGTCATCATAGGCGATCTGGCTGTCGTTGCTGTTCAATAGCACCAGGTTTGGGTCGAAGCCCTGGGTTTGCGCGACGACCGTGATCGTGACCTGGTCGCCCTGCGTGCCGGTGAAGGCATAGGCACCCAGGATGGCGGGCGCGCTGGCCGGGATGGTGCCACTCAAGGTCTGGCCGTAGCTGATGCTGTTGATGGTTGGGTTGGCAGGCGGCTGCGCCGGTGCTCCGGCAGAGTCCAGAGTCAGCCAGAGCGTGTAGCCACCTTCACCTGCGCCGCTGGCCTGGATGGTATAAGTGTCGGCACTGGGCAGGGTAAAACCGAGAATGGCAGCGTCGAGTCCGTAATAGTCGTCGTTGGAAGCCACCTGCGTCCCGCTGCTGTTATACAGCCAGAGATAAGTATCGAGACTGCTGCCACCGTCGGCGTACATGGTGATCGAGATCACGTCACCCGCCGAGCCGTAGAAGCTCCATGAATCGATGCCGCCGTAGGCGATATAGCCGCCGACCGACTGGCCGTAGGCGATATTACCACCCTGGGCCAGCGCGGGTGGAAGTCCGGCCCACAGCGTCGCCAGCAGAATGACGATAAAACCTGCTCGTAGCCCTCTCATATTTGTTTCTCCTTGATAGCTCCATGATACGCTGAACCTGAACCCCAGGGTAGAGCAGCAGCGTGACGGGTGCGTGACCAGGGGTATTAAAAGCTGCAAAAATGGCGGCGGCGAATCTCCTTTCCTCTTCGTCTGGCGGCGTGCCGAAATGTGCACGTTGTCTAGATCTTTGGGACGAGATAAGGTCAATATCCAACAGGTCACTCTATGTGAAATGAGCCGGCGAAATCAGTCACCGCTTGAAAAGTCTGCACGTCAATGCCATATGGGGAACGTAGCAGGTGCTTGAGCAGATGAGACGTGACCTATGGAGGAATTGAAGCAAATCCGGATGGTCCAGGGCGCTGCTTGCTGCGCCCCTACAAAATCAATCATCCGGATTCTATTTTGGCCCTCCATTAGGTAATCACACGGGTAATCAAACCTACGACCGTTTTGGCCGACCGACGTTCGACGTTGCGTCCCGTGTTTTGGATTTCATGAAAAACACCTTCGATACGCTCGCAAACGCTGTTCAGCAAACGCTCAAAGCTGACCTGCTCCCGATTATTGTACCACGATACAGATTTAGACTCGGAACGAGAATGGGATCGAATACCGCCAGGGGTGCAGGCGGACGGTACCCCAGCACGCTGTGCGGGCGGACGTGATTGCAGTGGCGTCGCCAGTGCTCAATCAAGGCGTGCGTTTGCACGGCCAGCCGTGCTTTTCTCGACTGTTCCCCCGTATTCAGAGGTTTTTTTACCGATCTGTGGTATGGAGAACCCCAACCGGACGATTCGTCACAGGAAAATCGAGCAGATATTATCGACAGGCGTCGCCATGAACACTCCCCACAGGCGGGCGGATGAGCCATCCGGCCAGCACAGGGATGTCAGGGTGGCCGGGCACACGCAACAGAGCGGTTTTCTTGCTCCGTGTTTTGGCGATCCGTTTCGAGGCCGCCTGCGTATAACGTAAAGAATGGTCGCAATAGATCGCGGATATGCAACTTGCTGTCCACATGATGGATTTCTTTGAGGGGATATATGCAACCATCACCATTTTCTGATGCGGCGTTTCGCCTGGGTCCGGCAGACCCTCAGCGACACTTGCTGGCAATCGCGCAGATCGTTTCGGATGCGTTTGCTGGCGGAAAATATGTAGAAGAGATCAGCCAGCAATATCTTGCCCGTTCGCATTACGACTGGACCGTTACCCGGCTGGTCTGGGACGGCGAGCGTCTGGTGCACCATTGGGGCGTGTGGGGTTACCACATGCGGTTGGACTCCGTACAGGTGAAGGTGGCGGGAATCGGAGCGGTGGTCACGGATGAAACCTACCGCCAGCGGGGTTTGATGCACCGGGCCGCGCTCGATTCGTTCCGGGCGATGGCCGACCAGGGCTACGATCTCACCATTCTGCGGGGCCGCCATTACGCGAAATACGGCTACGTGCGCGCCTGGAATTACGTGACATACCGCCTGACACCCGCTGAAATTCCGCAGCGAGACCTCCAACGGTCCTACGAGGCGCTCGGCCCGGATCACATGGATCAGATCACCGCCATCTACAACCGGTACTACCAGCCCTATACCGGCACGGCGGTTCGCCCGACTTACGGTATGCTTCAGCCGGGGGATATGGGAGCCTATGGCTGGTTTGACGATCAAGGTAAGCTGGTGGGATATGTTCGCGCCGTGCCAACAGAGGACAAAAAGGCCCTGCAATGCCTGGAAGCGACCGGGGATCCCGACCAGGGATTGGCAGTGTTGGCCGGCCTCTTCAAACAAGAAGCATACGAGGCAATGACGTTTTTTACGCTCCCCTACCATCACCCGCTCTCCAGACTGCTACGCCGGGGAGCCTGCCTGGTCGAGAACCGGTATTTTTTCCACACCGGCTGGCAGGTGCGGATCGTGAATCTGTCCGGGATTCTGCAAAAAATGCTCCCGCTGTTGGATGCCCGGCTCCAACGCTCAGCACTGGCAAATTGGGAGGGCATGCTGCATCTCGATGCAGGTGAGCAACATGCTACCCTGGTAGTTGAGGAAGGGCGGGTCCGGGTCACAGCGGACGAGCCGGGCGAGCATGTCGTGCGTGGTGGGACAGACCTGGCCCGGTTCCTGATCGGCTCGGATGAGCCGGAGGAGATCATCCAACAGGCGGACATGACCTGCACCGGGCGGGCTGTTGATCTTGTGCGGACCTTGTTCCCGAACTTGCGCCCGGTGATAAGTCATTTTGACGAGTATTGAGGGGGCGAGCATGGGGCAAAAAACGTATAATGGAATCCGAACATTTCTTGATGCGAGGCAAATCATATGCAGCACGCCCAGATCACGCGCCGACAGCTTGAGGATACCCTGGTCGCCAGCATTCGTTTTCGCGGCCAATACGAGGAAATCACGCAGCGGTTTGAGCGCATACGCGCCGCCGCCGGTACGCGCGCTGCCGGACCGGGAATAGTCATTTATCACGATCTAAATCCAGAAACCGGTCACGATCTTGAAGTATGTGTGCCGGTCAGTGAGACCGTTGAGGCAGACGGCATTACTTGCCACACCTTACCGGGCGGTCCCTGGATGGCCATCACCCACATCGGCCCATACCTGGGGGACGAGGGCACTATGGCCACATGGCGCACGCTGGGCGCATATATCCGCGAGCACTGCGTCAGCATTGCAGAAGATCCCATGCGTGAAGTGTACCTGGAAGGGCCGGAAACGCACGGCGAAAACGCGAGCCGGTACGTCACCGAACTACAGGTGCCGCTGATGCTGCCGCGCTGGATCGCGGACCTAGCTGAAGGACTGGATCGGTTGGTTGGGCCAGAAGCCCGTACCGCTGTGCTGGCGGATGACCGGATCGACTTCGATACTGATCCGGCCCGCCAGGTGACATGGGCCCAAGGCTTGATGCAGCGCCTGGATGCCGCCATAACAGATGAAACCACCCGCTGCCGAATCATGAACGGCTGCGCGCACCGCTTCCCGCAGGAACGCATCGACTTTTTGCGCCGAAAGTTCCACGAACTGGGCAGCGTAGATGCCCTATTGCAGTTCATGCGCGAAGACAAATCGATGGGCGGGCGTTCCTTTTATGCCGCGCCTGTACGCGAAGGCGCCACCATTATTGAGACCAAGCAGCCCGCGCGCCCGCAAGCCTATGCCGATGCCGCCGATCCACGCGAAAAACGCGCCGCCGCCTGTTTTTGCCCGATTGTACGCCAGGCGATTCTGGCCGGAGCGGACCTGTCGGCGACGTGGTGTCACTGCGGCGCGGGCTGGTTCACCCAGCTTTGGGGCGGAATTTTCGGGCATGAGGTGCAGGTCGAGGTGATGGAAACCGTGCGGGGCGGCAGTGAACGCTGCGTGTTCAAAGTGCACATCCCCGCCGGTATCCCGCCGGAAGGCGTGCGGTAATCCGAAAAAACGAGCCGGGGCCAGGACCAGCAAAACAGCGCTTCCCGCGCGTATAAACTAGTGCGCGAATCACAACAAGATTGAGGTAAGGAGCCATGAACGCTGTTGCTG